>CACXDP010000057.1 GCA_902766445.1 uncultured Coriobacteriaceae bacterium | reverse complement strand
TTCGCCACCCAAAGCGTCTCGGTGATTGCCACCCTGGTCTTCGCAGGCCTCATGATGTGGATTGCGAACAACATCAAGATGGAAGCTGGCAGATAAACCCGAGCCTAGGCCGTGCATCCCTTTCGCCCCGTCACCTTACCGCAATGGGAATCGGCAGTCTCGATGCTACTTCGTGACACCGATCATCCCGAAGCCCCTCGAATGCGAGATTCGAGGGGCTTCGTTTAGACATCCAACGACGATGGAGCCATCCGTTCGGCCAACCCTTGCCAACGCGACTCGACGCTCAGCCAGCATTGTCCACGAGCGAGCACATACGAGCATGGCACTTGAATTAAGCCTCCACCCACTGCAAGCCCCGCGCCTCACATGGGTATAATCCCTTTTTCAACCTCTGGACCGCGCTGAAAAGAGGTAGCCAATATGGGTGTTACGCTTTGCCATCTTTCGGCACTCGATGTGATACGCATTCTCCGCGCTGAGAGTGTCGAGCTTTCAGAGCTGGATACAGCTCAATTGGCAAAGCCGTCCACATGGACAAGCAAGCGCTGGTGCGCGCGTGAGTTCGCAAAGAACGTATGGAGGTGGCCACAACCCAGCCAGGCCCAACACCTGCATATTCTGACCGGAGGTCGCGGCGACCGCGTGCGGCTATCGACCGTCGATTCGCATATCATCACGCGAAAACTCCCTAATGGTTCGATACTGCGTGTTGACGCCAACACCTGCATCGTGTGCCCTGAATTGCTGTTCGCGCAACTCGCCGAAGTATTCTCGTTACCCGCGCTAGTGATGTTGGGATACGAGCTGTGCGGACATTTTTCACGCAACGCGCTCGACCCTCTGAATGGCAATGTCACCATGGAGTTGAGTCCCGTGACAAGCGTTGACGACATCCGAGGATACCTTGACATGGTACCCGGGATACGAGGTGTCATGCTCGCCCGGGAGGCGCTGAGATACGTATGTGACCACGCGGTATCTCCGCCCGAGGGTCTGCTCGCAACCATGTACTCGCTGCCCTTCGAGGAGTCGGGCTATGGGCTTGGGCCTGTCACGCTCAATGAAAAGGTCGACGTAAGCGATGCGGACAGCAGCGCTCCCAGATTTCGCTATCCAGATTTGCAATTCTCCTTTGCGCCGCTCGGCATCAACTATGACGGTGAAGAAGACCACCTGGACCTCGATGGGCTCATAAAAGCCGCGCAACACGTCTGTTCGGTTGACGCCAAGGAGGTTGAGGAAGCTCGTAGAGATTTGGCCGCGAAGTATGAGCAGGTCAGAGGCAAGGTCGTGGATGACAAGCTGCGCAATGCCCAGCTCGCCTCAAGCGGCAGAATCATATTTCCCGCAACCAAGGAGGACCTGAGCGATGGCGAGAGCCTCGATCGGTTTACGCGGCTTCTGCTTGGCTGCGCCAGCACGGTTTTTGGCGTCGATACCACCGAATGGATACAACGGCTCGACAACACCGAGGAAAAACGTGATCGCAATGCGTTGCTACGGGAGCTGTCGCCCGGCGGCATGCCGCGAGGTGCTTCTCACGGCGTTTTGTGACCACCGCACGCACTAGTTTGGCCTCCATGGATGCCATGGTCACGTACCCTGAGAAGCCATGCAATGCATTAGTGACACTTTGGTTTTATGGAGACGACAAAACCCCAGATAACAGACTATTTTCAGGTTCAAATGCGCACTGTGTAAAATACACAGTGCGCATTTGAACCTGAAAAGTTTCCATCAACTGGGGTTTTGTAAATCTTTCAGTCGCAAAGGTACACTAATTTTTATGTGACTTGTCACGAGTAAAATGCGTACCCCCGCATGGAGCAGCGCAGGGTCGCCACCAGACGCGTCCCCAGGCTGTTTAGGGCACCATCTTTCAGGATACCCATATCTTTACTGTATTACCTTGAGGGAAATCGACCTCAAGGACCCACAAGGGGCTATTGAGTCGGCCGCCCGGCTAGAAACAGCTCGCACAACCGAGTCCTTTGCGCGGCACAAGGTCGCGCGCATCCTTCGGAGTGGCCCATGCCTCACGCATCAGCCTCGCCATGGCACGTATGCCCGCATAACCCCATAGTCCCGCACCTTCGACTATGTTTACAAAATGCTGCGTGCCGCAAAACCATGCTGCTTTTTGGCCAATAGCGAGCGTCCGTTCAGGGCGCTCACGCGAGGCAATGCGCAGCTCGGGCAACACGATGGACGAGAGCTGCACTTCAGGCGCATGAGTCTGCAACCATGTCAAGGCAGGTGCATCCTCATCGGTCACAGCGTCAAGGTAGACCTCCCGCACGTTGAATCCGTGCTCCATCAACAGTCGGGCCAAACCAAGAGGACGAGGGTGCGCCGAGGCATCAATGGCTATGGGAGCATCCCCGACAGCGTCAAAGGTTTTGGCAAGCTCCTCCTCACAGCGAGCCACCTCTGCAGACTTATCAAAAACGTCGGTTTGCGAATCAGCAGCACTGATGCGGTGAACCGACATGCAAGAACATGGGACTTCCCCGCAGGCACCCTGATGCACGGGACACGACACGTCGATGGGCAAATCGTCACCACCAAGCATATCGCGCAGCATGACGTACTGGCGAGCTATCTCTTCGTAGTCGAAGCTTGATGGCAAGTAGAGGTAACGACGCCCCAAACGCCGCGCAAGCTTCTCAACCCCGTATTGCGCACCTGGATACGTGCATATCAGCGTTACAGCTCGGGCAAGACCCTTGAACTCGGCGTAGGTTTTGCAGTCCTGGACCTCAGCAACGCTATAGCCGCACTCCCTGAGCACGCCGCGCAACTCACAATCTGCATCAATCGCAAAGTCACCCCCCAGCAAAGCAACAAGGCGGTTGTCGGCCTCGCATGGCTCCAACGGGTCAAACATCACCTTGCGCAGACGAGCGTCGGGGCTCAGACGCCGCTTCATGATGGGATCCATGTAAGCCTCGACGAAGTCCACGTCGGGGAACTCATTCCGCAGCTCGCGGTACACGCGCGCCATGCTCACACCCAAAAAGTGATGCGTACATACCGGAAACACAATAACGCAGGGTGGCAATGCCCTACGAGCCTCGAGCTTGTGCAACACGTCGGCAATACCCTCAAGCGTCACCTGCTCAACGGTGCCGCGTACGATGTCTGACTCCTTGAGAATCACGCACGAAAACCGCTCGGATGCGCCCATCTCGGACGCCGTGAGCACCACACCACGCATGCAGTTGACGGCGCACACGTATATTTGGTGCGCTTCCGGCACAAGCATGCCCACGTGAACGATATTCCACACGCCATGGGCAGGTGGGTTAAACTCCAACTTGGAAGGAAAGAGAGCCACCGAAGTAGCCTCGCCCGTCGTTGTCACCGATGGACCAAGTCGCTTGAGCATAAGTCCTCCCTTTTGGACGGAAGTACAGCAATGGCTGGCTGAAGAATCGTCACCCGCTGTGTTACAACCAAACGGGCTCAGCTTTGGGTCCCAGCCTAGACGGGCGCTACCTAGCGGTACGAAGCCAAGGGCAGCACTAAAGGTGGCACCCCTGGCATCTCCCAGCAACCTATACTACGGCCTCAGCACCTCGTTCCCAAGGCTTTTAGCAGATGCGCGGAAGCAGCTCGCCGGTCGGCTGGGGTAGAAGCGTCTGCGTGCCAACCTCGGTATTGAGCACCACCCAACCTGGTCGGTCAGACGTCACGCGCCCGATGATGGCGGCACCGCCCGAATACGGACATGACCGCAGCGCCTCAACCAGCGCCGATGCATGTTCTTGTGGCGCGATAACCACAAGCCGACCCTCGCACGCAAGGTAGAGCGGCTCCAGCCCTAGCATCCGACAAACGCCGCCGACCGCTGGGTCCACCGGAATCGATGCCGCATCGAGCTCCACACCCACATCGCTCTGACCAGCAATCTCGTAGAGCACCGTCCCCACGCCGCCACGCGTCGCATCGCGAATCACGTGTACGTCACGTGTCACTTCAAGCATAGCCTCCACGCTTGCCCACAACGGCGCACAGTCTGAGGTCACGTCCGCTTCGATACCGAAGTCGTCACGCTCGAGCAGTATCGTGCAACCATGCCGCCCCACATCACCCGTCACGATAATCGCATCGCCGGGAGCCGCCTTGCTTCCTTCGGGCGACGCGCCTTCCACAACCTCACCCACACCTGTCGTGGTTATGAACACGCCGTCCACCTGCCCGCGGCCCGCGACCTTAGTATCGCCTGCCACGAGCGTCACGCCCACCTCGGCGGCAGTCGCGGCCATCGCATCGGCAATCTGCTCGAGCTTGTCGAGTGGATAGCCCTCTTCGATCACGAAACCACAGGTCAGATAGAGCGGACGGGCACCCATGCAAGCGAGGTCGTTGACCGTGCCACAAATCGAAAGCTTGCCGATGTTGCCGCCCGCAAAGAACGACGGCGAGACGATGAACCCGTCCGTAGACATGGCCATCTTGCCACGCGGGGACTCGAGTACCGCTGCGTCGTCGGCAGTGAGCAACGGGCTCGCAAACCGCCGCGCAAACACGCGCTCGATGAGCTCCGACGTCTGTTTGCCGCCAGCACCCATTGCCAGCGTCACCTTTCCTGCTTCCATCGCACTCACAGCAGGTCACCTCCGTATTGATAATAGGCCGAACAAGACCCCTCGCCCGAGACCATGCACGCACCGACCGGATGCTGAGGCGTACAACCACGCCCAAAGAGCGGGCAATCACTCGGCTTGCACGCGCCTCGCAACACCTCGCCGCAGCGACACGCCGGATTTGCGCGCCCCTCAATGTGCGGCATGCCATGGACCCGGCGCGCGTCTACAGCCGCATACTCATCGCGCAGACGCAGGCCAGACTGGGGGATAACGCCCAAGCCACGCCATTCGGTGTCGCAGGGCTCCATGAGCTTGTTTATGAGCGCAACAGCGACGGGCGTTCCTTCGGGACGGACCACGCGAGGATAGGCATTCACGAAGAACGGCTCACCCTCGCCAGCTTTGCGCACCGCCACCGCGAGTGCCGTGACCAGCTCTTTTGCCGTGAATCCCGCCAACACGCCGCTCACGCCCTGCCGTGCGAGATCCTCACAGAGCTGTGTGCCGATAATGGCGTGGACGTGGCCGGGATACAGGAAGACATCAGCCGAGTCGCGCAGCGCCGCGTATGCGTTAGGCATGGTTTTGTTTGCGGTGAGTAGCGAGAAGTTGGACAGCCCTTCGGCAACGGCCTGCTCTGCAGCCAGGCATGCGGCCGGGACGGTAGTCTCGAAGCCCACAGAAAGAAACGCCACCTGTTCGCCCTCGTGCTCGCGCGCATAAGCCACGGCATCAAGCGGCGAGTAGACCACCTGCACGCGGGCGCCAGCCGCACGCGCAGAGGCCAAGCTCCCGCTCGTCCCCGGCACGCGCACGAGGTCACCGAAGGTCGTAATGGTCACCCCGTGTTCGGCCAGCCAGATTGCTTCGTCGATAAAACCGACTGGCGTCACGCACACTGGACACCCCGGCCCACTGATGAGCTCTACCTGAGACGGTAGCAACTTGCGAATGCCGAGACGGAATATCTCGTGAGTATGGGTGCCGCAGACTTCCATAATGCGCAGCGGCGGCCCATCGTAGGCCGCAAGAATCTGCGCAGCCGTCTGCCGTTCTTGTCCGCTCATGCGTACAACGCCTCCAGTAGCTCGTCCGTCTCGTGCTCGTCTTCGTCGGTGATCTTTGCGATGGCGATGCCCGCATGAACCATGACGTAATCACCGGGCTCAACCTCGTCGAGCAGCGCCACCGACACGTCGCGTCGCGCACCAGAAGCGTCTACGATGGCCGTACCGTCTTGGATGCGCACCACCTTTGCCGAAAGTCCCACGCACATGTTTATCTCCTATCTCATCGATTCGAATAGTGACGTTTTCTATACGCACTGCATCCTTGCAGCAACGAGGGCCTGACCCACCGCTATGCCTCCATCATTGGGAGGTAACAGGCTGTGGTTGAGGACATTGAAGCCACGCCGCCTGAGCCGCTCAACTGAAAGTTCGAGCAGCAGCAAGTTCTGATAGCAGCCGCCTGTGAGCGCCACCACGTTGACGCCGGTTTGTTCGCGAGCCGCTATGCACCGCGCCTCGACGAACGACGCCAAACCCACGTGAAAGGCATAGGCCAGCAGGTCAGGGTCGTCGCCCGCGAGGCGGCGCTCGACGATCCAGCGGAACAGCTCGTCGGTCTGCGAGAAATCGGGAAGCGCCAACTCGGGCGAACGTCCGCACTCGGCGGCAAACTGCAGCTGGATGGCGGCCTCTCCCTCGAAGGTCGAGACCCGTCGGATACCCAGCACAGCACTCACAGCATCAAAGAGACGCCCAGCGCTCGTGGAAGTAACCGTGTTGATGCCCCGATCGATCATCGCAAGAACCACGCGCGCCTCGGCTGCAGCGCAGAGGCCCAGTCGCTCAGCCAAAGCGGCGGGGCCGTTGTGGCACTGGGCATTCCCTTGCGCACCGTCGCCAACAAACGCGCCGAGCATGCCCACCGCCACACGCCAGCCCTCCCGCGCGGCAAGGTCGCCACCCGCCTGCGGGAAAGGCGCAATGTGGTCCAGCCGCTCATAACCTCGCGCGTCGGCCAGCATAATCTCGCCACCCCACACGGTGCCGTCTTCGCCGTAGCCCGTTCCATCGAAGGACACGCCAACCACCGGACCCTCGACATCATTCTCGGCCATGCACGCAGCGACGTGTGCATAGTGGTGCTGGACCTGCACGAGCGGCACGTCCAGCTCGTCGGCCAGCACGCGCGCAACCACAGTGGAGTTGTAGCCCGGATGCAGGTCACAGGCCACGACCTCGGGCGTCGTCTCGAGCAGTGCGAGGAAGCGGGCAATCGTCTCACGCAGGGCATCCACCGTCCGCACATCAGCCAAGTCGCCGACATAAGGGGACGGATAGAGCAGGTCGCCCACACCCACGCAAAACGCGTTCTTGAGTTCGCCGCCCACGGCCAGCACGCGCGCGTCGAGTCGTTTGCCCAGCACGAAGGGCAGAGGCGCCCAGCCCCGCGAACGACGCACCATGTAGGGCTTCTCTTCAAAGAGATCCATGACGGTGTCGTCGGCACGCACGCGAATCAAGCGATCGTGCGAAAGAATCGCATCGGCCAGCGGAGCCAGCTCACGCCGCGCGTCTTCGTCATCGCGGCAGATGGGAGCGCCGGACTCGTTAGCGCTCGTCATCACCAGGCAATCAGGCATCTCGATACCGTCGGGATACGAGAAGAGCAGCAGCTGCAAGGGCGCATAGGGCAGCATAACCCCGAGCTTGGGATTGTCAGGCGCAACGGCGTCACACACGAGGGGCATTGGGGCAGGTTCATTCGAAGTCGAGAGGGGGCTGACCTGTCCCTTTGATGGGTCGGCCTCCCGGGTTTGGCCTGATGCGATGCGGCGCGGGAGGAGCAGAATCGGCTTCTGATGGCCGTCGAGAATCTCCTCTGCGAGTGGACTGACATGACACTCGCGACGGGCAACATCGAGATTGGCAACCATGACGGCAAAGGGCTTCACCGAGCGACGCTTGCGCTCGCGAAGCAGCCCGACAGCCGCCGGGTTCGTGGCGTCGCAGCACAGATGGAAGCCACCTATGCCCTTGACAGCGACAACACCACCAGCCGCGATAATGCGCCGCGCCTCAGTGATGGCGTCACGCCCGCGTTCGGGGTGATCGAGCAGATACGCCTCAGGCCCGCACTCATTGCAGCACACGGGCTGCGCGTCGTAGCGCCGGCTCGCGGGATCGTGGTATTCATGCGCACAGGTAGGACACATCGGAAACTCGGCCATGCTCGTACGCACGCGATCGTAGGGCAACGAGTCAAGGATGGTCAGTCGAGGACCGCAACACGTGCAGTTGATAAAGGGGTGCAGGTAGCGACGGTCCGCAGGGTCGTACAGCTCGCGCTTGCAGTCTTCGCAGATGGCGATATCGGGGGATATGAATATCTCGCCTGCAGTCTTTTCGCTTTCGATGATGGAGAAGTCCGCAAACGTCGGTGCGTCCGGAGCGGGTCGCACGTCGAGCTTGAGGATGGCCGCGCGACGGGGTGGCTGAGTGCGCAGCAAGCCCTCGAAGCTGTCAAGCTCGGCGGGCGTGCCTTGGGCGTACACCTCCACGTACGGGCCCTTGTTTGCGACCGTGCCCGTGACCCGCGCCGTCATGGCGTGGCGAGCCACCGTGGGGCGAAAGCCCACACCCTGCACGATGCCGTAGACGCGGTATCGCCGCGTCGCCGCACTCATCGCGGGTCCTTCTTTGCCGCGAGCTTGCCGGAGACGGGGAACTGCGGCAGGTCAATGGTCTCACCCGCAAACTCCGGCACGAGTCGCCAGAGCGTGGGGTCACCAATCAGCACGTCGTAGCCGCCTTCGGCTACCAGGCGCGCGAAGTCAGCCTCCTCGCGCAGGCGCAGGTCGCCAGGCCGCGCCAGTTCGGGCGACAGCATGAACCACGTGGCGCACACCACTTCGGCGGCACCTGCTGCCAACGCCTCGTCGCGCAGGGCGTTAGCCATCACCTGCTGCTGCACCACCAGCACCCGCTTGTCGCGAACGCACCGCAAGGATTCGAGGAGCGCGTCGCCAAGCAAGGTTTCTAGCATTCCCGCAGGAAAGCCCACCTCATAGGGCGTGCCAAAGCGCTCGTCGAGGAGTTTCGCAGCCGCGAGGCCCGAGGGTGACACGACGAAGACCTTCTCCGCAGACGAAGCGGTGCGCACGTCTTCGAATGCGAGGCGCCATTCGTCGGGAGGGATACATCCGAGGTCGAGGGGGTTTGCCCCCAGCACGAGTACGCGCCCTGGCTCGGCTGGTAGCTCTTCGGTGGCAAAGCGGTCAAACAAGGCCACATACGCCTTGCTCGCTCCCACGTCGTAGAGTTCCATGCCCGTCGTGTCGACGGTGATGGTGGGCAGTCCCGCCCGGCGCTCACTCATACGTCGCAGGGCACGGTAATCCGTCCCGATGACCGAAGGCACGGGCGTGCCGACGATGGCCGCGAAGTTCGCTTTAATCTTTTCCGCGGCATCGGCCAACTCGTCCACGAGCTTGTCGTCGCGGCCAAGAATGGCATCCATGTCGCGCAGGCCGGCACTAAAGACCGCACTGCGCGCAGAATGCCAGCGCGGCTCGTCGAAGCCGCAGATGTTGCCCGTGCAACCACCCGCGTCACAGACAACCACGATGCCACCAAGCTCGTACAGAACGCTCACCGCGCCAGACTGATCTGGCGCGAAGGGCGTGAGGAACTTGCGCAGACCCCGCGCAGCGGCGGGACGCGCCTGAGAAGAGAGTCCGTTGGGGTTCATCGACTGAGCAGTGGATGGCGTCTTCGCGACGTGCGGCTCACCAGGAACAACGAGACCTAGCAGCTCCTCAAAGAGTTGCCGCACACCAGCATAGCCATACGGCTGCACGTCGGAATTCCATGCAAGGCCCGCCGCCTCGGGGTGATACCAGGCCGCATCCTTGCCCAGCGCCACGTCCACCGGACACGTCGCCGCGTCGTAGTGAATCATCGTGGGTTCCATATTTGAGTAGACGCGCGTCTCGGGACTCAGCTCGGCCAGCCGCCGAACAAAGACGAGGTTCTCGGCCTGGATGGTGCCGAAAACTTCGCGCACCGCAAACCCGTAGCGCACGAGCGCGACCGCCAGCTCGAAGGGGTCGGCGTTGAGGCACTCCCCCACCGCGAACGTCGCATCCGGCGCCATGGCGCGGAACCGCCCGACGGAAGCCTCAGCCGCAGCATAGTCAGCCTCGTCATCAAAGGTCGCGCCGAGCACTTGTCCCAGCGCCCGGTATTGCGTGCGGATGCGATCCAGCTGGTACAAGCGCGTCAGCTCGATGCTCGGGATGCCCAGCCGCTCCTCAAGATCTGCCGCCGCAAAGCGCGCCTCGGGATGCAGCACAAGGTTGAAGTTCGCCTCGGCCATGTGCTGGAATTCGTCGATGTCGGCACAGCGCGACACCTCGCGGACCTTCTTTACCCCCAAGTCGCGCAGGTAGCGATACAGCTCACACTCATCCGTGAGCGGTGCAAAAAAGCCCAACACGTTGACCGAGGTCGCCCGCTTCGGACGCTTCTCAAGCAGCGAATACAAGCTCTGCCGCACATGCACCATCGGAGGCCGTCGTCCCTCGCGCGTGAGGGCATACATGTAGCACGGGCGCACGGGCAGGCCCACGCGCTCCTCCGCCTTGCGACACACGCGATCCATGTCGGTGCCGAGCAGCGCGTCCACGCAGGTGATGCAGATCATCACGACCGACGGCGGCGTCTGTAGGCTACGCACGACCTCCTCGACCGCCGCAGGAATCTTGCGCAGGTGACGGCCCGTCACGATGTCGGTCTCGTCCATGTTGAGGTAAAAGAAGCGGTCGCGATAGGCGGGCATGTCGCTCACGAGCGAGGTGTTGCGTCCACAGCAGCCCGGCGCCACGAGCAACATCACCGAACCGGGAATCGCAAGGCCAGCGCGCTTGACGCCAAAACCCTCCGCGCCAGGCGAGTTGAATGCGAGCGTGGCGGGCGAACTGTAGATGAGATGACGATTCGACACGAGCTCGTCAGGCAGGTCGTCGATACCGCGCCGCGCGAGCTCTGCGGCGGTGAACCCCACCGCCGAGCGAGTCACGGAGGAGGCCATTTCTTCTGCGTCGCGTTGCCGCGACACC
This sequence comes from uncultured Coriobacteriaceae bacterium, assembly GCA_902766445.1. Classification (GTDB taxonomy): domain Bacteria; phylum Actinomycetota; class Coriobacteriia; order Coriobacteriales; family Atopobiaceae; genus RUG440. Next base: position 11,473 of record CACXDP010000057.1, on the reverse strand, counting down.
ATATGCGGGCAAGCCATGCTACACCTCGCCGGCGAGCAGGCGCGTCGCAAGGTCGAGGAATCGTTGGCTCACGGGAAGCGTGGGGTCGCCCTCTATCACCGTCTGGCCCCTGTCCTCGAAGTGGTTGATCTCATCCGAACGCGGAATCTCGGCCACGATCGCAAGCTCATGCTCGCGAGCGAACGCCTGCACCTTGGCCGTCTCATCGGGTACGTTGCGATGGTTGAGAATGATGCCCGCCACGCGCGCGTAGCCGCGATCCTCAAAGTTCTGCACGGCGGTATGAATGTTGTTCGCCGCGTAGAGGGCCATCTTTTCGCCGGAGGTCACGATGAGGACCTTCTCGGCGTAACCCTCGCGAATGGGCGCGGCAAAGCCACCGCACACCACATCGCCCAACACGTCGTAGAGCACCACGTCAGGCTGCCATGTCTCAAAGAGACGCAGGTCCTCAAGTAGGTTGAACGTAGCGATGATGCCGCGCCCCGCACAACCGAGGCCAGGCGTAGGACCACCCGTCTCGATGCAGAGCACGCCACCGAAGCCCTCGCGCGCGATCTCGTCGATCGTCTGCGGATCGTCGTCGTTTTCACGCAGGTAGTTCATAACGGGCATGAGCGGCTCGCCGCCCAGCAGGTTGATGGTGGAGTCGGCCTTGGGATCGCAGCCGATCTGGATAACGCGCTTCCCCTGCACGGCAAACGCCGCCGCAAGGTTGCTGGTAATGGTGGACTTGCCGATGCCACCCTTACCATAAATGGCAATTTTTAACATACCTCTCCCCTGTGCGCTCTTTGTGCTCGGACTGAACCTCGCCGTCAGATAGCGCATCCATCCTAACACACGCCGACACACAACCGACCGACCGCCACGCAAGAAGGACACCTCCATCATGCAAAGAAGCTCACCGGGTGTACCACGTTGTCCCTCTCGGGATCGATCGTGACCAACCTCGAGTCGCTGAGCTCGGAGAGACGCCGCACGGCGTGGTTGCCGAAGCGCCTGCGCAGCTCATCCACGCAACGGTCGAGGTCGAGCAGGCTCTGACGCCTCCCCTCTTCCCCAAAGATGTCGAGCTGAACCCACTGCTCAGCGGGAACCAGGTTCGAAGCCCGCACGCCGACACCCCTCAGCTTCTCCCCGTACGCAAAGTTCCAGTCGGCCACGAGCAAGTTCGCCGCCACCGAGCAGATCTCCCCCGTAAGCTGGGTGGGCCTGTCGAGCGTCGCCTGACGGGAGCGCGACACCAAGGTCTCAAAGTCACGCCCCCACGCGGCGACGGTTCGAGCGGCGAGTCCCAGAGCCCGGAGACGCTGCGCCACCGACTCCCCCATGAGCCACACGACCTGCTTGGCCGTAGTCGCGTCCTCCACGTCAAAGGGGCAGGTAATGCCGTTCCCCACACCCTTCACCACATGCGCTATGTCACCGAGACCCGGCTCGTAGGTTCGCACGGGCGAGTCATCGAGCCCACGCGCAAACGTCTGCACCACCTGCCCAGGCTTGCCAAGAAGCCGCCGCACGGCATACTCGTCAGCGCAGGCAAGCTCACCGATGGTACGGATGCCCATGAGGGCGAGCTTTCGCGAGGTGGCGGGACCTACGTAGAGAAGGTCGCCCGCCTTGGCAGGCCACACGAGCTCACGATAGTTCTCACGCGTAACGGAGGTCATGGCGTCGGGCTTGCGGTAGTCGCTGCCAAACTTCGCGAAAATCTTGTTCCAAGAGACACCTATCGACACCGTACAGCCAAGCTCGCTCTTCACCCGATCGGAAATCTCCCTCGCAAGCGACTCCGCCTGCCGAGCACAGGCGTGCCCAACAACGTCCGTAACGTCCAGCCAGCACTCGTCGAGCCCGAACGGCTCCACAAGGTCGGTGTACTGGTTGTACATCTCCCGAGCCAGACGCGAATACCTCATGTACAGGCCGTAGCGCGGCGGCACGACAATCGCATCGGGACAGGCAAGCCTCGCCTCCCAGAGAGCCGAGCCCGTCTTTACACCCCTGCGCTTGGCCGGATAGCTCGCCGTGAGCACGATGCCGTGACGGCTCTCCTCATCACCACCCACGATAACGGGCCTTCCCCTGAGCTCTGGCCTCTCGGCCATCTCGACGCTCGCATAGAAGCAGTTCATGTCCACGTGCAGTATGGCGCGATCCTTGCTTGCCATGGCCCCTCCTTGCAACAAACGTGTGTTTGTTCGTTCGATAGGAGAGTAACGCGGGGGTGGGACAACAATGGACGCCTGAGCTAGAATGGGCCATGAAGCCGCCAGGCATCGAAATTCCAACGCAAGGCCAGTCGCTCACGCGTCGCGGCCAGAAAGAGGAGCGCATGGACGTTCGCGGTGTGAATCTGGGCAATTGGCTGGTCTTGGAGAAATGGATGGGCGCATCTCCCCTCTCGTCGGCAAGAAGCGAAGACGATCGCGGACTCATTGACGAGATGGACCCCGAGGAGCTGGCCGCAGCCCTTGAGCGACATCGCGCGACCTACATCACGGAGCGGGACTTCGCGTGGATGGCGGCGGCGGGCATCAATCTCGTGCGCATTCCCGTGCCGTACCATCTCTTTGGCTCGCCGCACCACAGCGCATGCGTCGAGCATCTGGACCGAGCCTTCGCGTGGGCCGAGCACCACCACATGGGCGTGCTCGTGGACCTGCACACCGTCCCCCTCTCGCAAAACGGCTTCGACAACGGCGGCTACCTGGGCCTCTGCGCCTGGGCTCGTGACCCGAAGCGCATCGACTTCACGGTAAACCTGCTCGAGCGCATCGCTCGTCGCTACGTGGGACATCCCGCGCTCTGGGGTATCGAGGCGCTCAACGAGCCAGCAACGAGAGCCGTGCTCTGGTCAAACCTCGTTCGACTGCGCACGCGCTACCCCGAGCGCGTGGTCCGCTCGAGGGCCATCCCGCGACGGACGCTCCTCACCTTCTACGACCGCGTCTACCAGCGGCTTCGTCCCATCGTGGGTCCCGACGTGGCGCTCGTCTTTCACGACCAGTTCGAGCTGCAGCGCTGGCAGCACCTCTTGCCCGCATCCCGCTACGACAATGTCGTCATCGACACACATATGTACCTGAACTTCAACGAGCACGGGTTCAGGCACTTCGACGCAAAGGAGTACCTCGCCAAGGTCGCCGACTTCTCGGCGCAGATCGAAGCGGCGGCCAAGCACCACCGCATCCTTGTCGGTGAGTGGAGCCTCGGCAACCACTCACCGCTCAAGAAGCAGCTCGACGAGAAGGGCAAGCGCACGTTCTACCGTACGCTTGCGGACGCCCAGCTCGACGCATGGGACAAGGGCATCGGCGGCTGCTTTTGGAGCTTCCGCGTGGACGACCCCACGCGACCCGAGTGGGATCTGCGCACCTGCATCCGCGAGGGCTGGCTCGACCTTGGCTACGGCCGGTGAGCGTCACGACCGCCCGATGCGCACGCGCAATAAGGACGCGGCTGTCGTGCCCGCGGGATGACACGACAGCCCTTTTCGATCGCCTATTCCGGGGCCACGACGATGACGTCGTCGCCCTCGCGGAATGTGACCGCCGACTTGCTCTTTGGGTTGACCTGGATTTCGAAGCTGCCGTCTTCGTTGAAACGCTTGTATCCGATGGCAATCTCGCCGTAGCGCGCCGCGGAGGCACCGAGCGTGTAGTAGTCGACGGGACGGTCCACATGCACGTAACGGGTGACGGGCTTCATGTAGATGGCCGAACCGCCTTCCGAGAGCAGGTCGCTCAGAATGGCCTTCTTGTGACGCTCCTCTGCGACCTGCACCATGAGCTTTGCGGTGATGCGACTGCTAACCACAAAGTCGGTTGCGCGCATCATCTGCGCGAGCTGCTGGTTGCGCGTGCTGCGCATCTCCACGATGAGCGGGATGTCCGTGCCGATTTCGTCCGCAATGTCATTGAGCTGCAGCTGGAGCATGAGCGTGCGGGCGTCCGCCTCCTCGTCATCAAGCTCCGGATCCGAGAGCAGCAGGATGCTGGAGGGATTCTCCGCAACCAGCCCTTCGAGCACCTTGCGAGAGTGAATCCTGCATTCACGCAGCTCCACCGCCACATTGCACAGCTCGTCCGAATCGGGCAGCCTCGACGCATCGACCTTGCCCGGCTCAGCCGCTATCAGTACCCGCGAGCCAGGCGCGGCGTGCCCGTCTTCCTCGAGCAGGATCTGCTTGAGCATATCGCTGAAGCCCAAGACGAGCAGCGAATGCGGCGGCTCAGCCACATTTGGCTCAAGCTCGAACTGCTCTGTCTGGGGCGTGGCAGGCGCCTGCAGGGCAGTTACCTCGTCGTCGTAGGCAATCACGATGATCTCGTCGCCCGGCTGCACGACCGAATCGTGCGGTGGGTTGAGCATGGGCTGCCCGCCGCGGACCACGCCGATAGCCGTGGACTTGGGCATCCGTAGGTTGAGCTCATCCAAGGTCAGCCCCGCAGAGCCCTCGAGCTTCTCGACGTAGACCTCGTTGCCCCGGAAGCTCAGCAGCTCGGAGAGGATGTCGGACATGCCCGGATGACGTCCGCTCTGCACCATGAGGCGGGCGACGGTCTTTTGGAAGTTCAGGATCTCCGCCGAGTCGCCACCGGCGATGGTCGCGGGATGCAACACGTCACGGTCGCGAATGACAGCCGTCACATACGCGTCGGTATTGCCCTGCTTCTCCAGCAAGCTCTTGCAGGCGAGGATCGTCTTGACCGTCATGAAGTCATCCTCGAGGTTGACGATGACCGATTTGCAGGTGTCCAGCGAGCACACGTCGAGGCTCTTGAGGCTATCCGGCCTGCCCCTGCGGCAAATGACGCGCGTGCCATGCAGGTCGTCGATTCGGTCGCGGATGGCATCCTCCATGTCGGTCTTGTCGTGTTCGGCCAGGACGACCACCACGGCGTCCTTCTGGTTCTGGTTGGCGAGTGCCAGCTCCTCGATGATGCTCGTGACGTTCTCGTCGAAGCCGATGATGACCACGTGATTCTTCTCCAGGACGGCGGAGCGGCCCTCCTGCAGGTTGGCGATCTTGTCCTTGATGGCGTTGGAGATGGTGCCGATGAGGAAGCTCGTGATGAAGATGCCCACCAAGGTAACCAGCGTCATCACAAAGAGGTATATGACGGTTCCTTCTTCCTTGGCCAGTACGCCTGTGTTGAGCGCGTGCATCAGGGTAAACCAGATGGACGAGCCCACCGACTCCGCGCCTTCGCCGTCGGGACCGCCGAGCAGCACGCTGAGCAGGCCGCCCGTCACGGCGACGACGGCGGTGATGATTCCCAAGAGGAGCAGGAGCGAGGTTGTCCCCCTCGACATGAGGTTGTCGAACCAGTACCGGAAACGTTGCTTTCGCGTCGCATTGCGCATCGTGGACCCCCATTCCCCCACCGTATTTAATTTGCATAACGAAAGAGTACCAGAGATATCAAATCTCAACGTCTGTAGTGATATGACAAGCGACGAGAGGTGCATGTGAGCGGCGAGAGGTCTGCGCACAGCCCGGTCAAATCCGCACGAGGCGTCGTGCGCCCATTCATTGTCTCCCTAATTCTGTCCGGGAGTATACTCGGAAAGTGGCTCCGCACTATCCGACCTGACAGAAAGGCCTTACGATGCTCGAAATCGGTACCCAAGCACCCGACTTCACCCTCCCTGACCAGAACGGCGAGATGCACTCGCTTTCTGACTACCGTGGCCAGAAGGTTGTCCTCTACTTCTATCCGCGCGACATGACCGCAGGCTGCACCAAGCAGGCCTGCGCATTCGGCGAGCTCTATCCGCAGTTCCGCGAGAAGGGTGCCGTGGTCATCGGCGTGAGCAAAGACACCGTCGCCTCCCACAAGCGCTTCGAAGAGAAGCACGGCCTCCCCTTCACGCTTCTCTCCGACACCGAGCTCACGGTCATCCAAGCCTACGACGTCTGGAAGGAAAAGAAGAACTTCGGCAAGGTATCAATGGGCGTCGTGCGCACAACCTACCTCATCGACGAGGACGGCATTATCGCAAAGCGGTTCGGTCGCGTGCGCGCCGCCGACAACCCCGCGCAGATGTTAGCCGAGCTTTCATAGAGATCGCAGTCGTCTGTTAGGACATCTACAATCCAACTAAGTACTCCTCCACGTTTGCATAACTCACATCGTCACAGACAATCGCGGGTCCCCGATATAGCACGCACCTTTCGACGATTGGGCCAAACGTCGCCTCCACCAAGGCGCGCTTGGCCTCGTCCACAAGATGGCGTGTCTGTCCTGCTGCTTGCTTGTCGCTATGCTTCACCTCGTAGAGCGATACAGTGCCGTCGCTGACGGATCGAATCACCATGTCGTACTCACCAGCACGGATGCCTAGCTGCGGGTCGCCTTCCACGACCAGCTTGAACACCTCATGGCTACCTGCGAGAGCTTGGCTTGTCTCAAAGAGCACGATGTCTTCCAACATGCGACCGCGTACGTCGTCCAGAATCTTCCCGACCACGTGCTCGCGCGCAGCAATCGAGAGTCCCTGGAATGCATCGTCCAGCTCCACGGACTGCACGAGAGTTTTTGCCTGGCAGTATCGCATGCCAGGCTGCAAGAAGACCGTATGGCGTCCCTCGCGTCTGCGGCCCGTTGCAAGAAGGGTTACCACTCGCGCGCTGCCTATCAACTCAAGGTCACGGAGGTAGTCCTGTATGTCCGCGAGCTCCTCGTCACCCACTTCCAACGTTCGTTCGTCGGCTTCCAGTATGTCGAGCACATGTCGCAGACGCTCCGTAACCGCCTCCTCGTCCAGATAGTCGCCCAGCAGAATTCGTTCGCGAGGATTCGGAGCGTCACGCAGCAGCTGCGCCGTCGACCGCAGGTCATGCGACACGAACGTGCGCTCTATGGTGCGCCGCACGAAGCGGTGATTCATGTCCTCGATGACCCGGTTTATGGCGCTTGTGAGTTCATTGCGTTCATAGAGGACGTACAGTGAACCAAATCGCCCCCCGTCACGATAGTGCTCGAGCGAGTGCTGGATATTGCCCACGATAGCGGTATCGATATAGCGACGCACGGAGTTCTCATCGACAAAGGGCGACTCAAGTTGCGACACACCTCGCTCGTCGAAGCGCTCCACGCCCCTCACGAATGTACCCCCAAAGGCGATGTAGTCATCCACATCATTGATCCCGAGAAGACGTGACCATTCGGCAAAGGGAATGAAGGTGGTATGTATGCTCAAGCTCCTGTCGTACAGGGCGTCGCCCGAGGCCAACCAGAACCCCAAGGAGTCCGTACCCGAGAGCACGATGGTCATTCTCATGGCCGCGAACACATCCGAGAGCATCGCGGCGGAGTCGATAAAATCGGAAAGAAGTGTCACCTCATCGATAAATATTGCCCGATACCCCCGACGGCGCAGCAGACGGAGATCACACGCGAGGTCGGTCATTGTGTCGTGCGGAAGCGATTGGATGTAGGCAGCCCGCGAGCGTTCCTCTTCGCCCATGGAAAGAAGCGCCTGCTGCATGAGAGTCGTCTTGCCAGTTCGACGAAGACCGTAGAGGATTAGGACACGACTCCTCTCCCACCTGCCAAGAAACTCCTGAAGGTCTCGGAAGCATCGGCGATGCCCGAAGCCCTCTGCAGCACGGGCGAATTGCGAAAGCTCATCGCCCGTGAGAATCATCAAGCGATAGTCGTCTGACTCGGTTGCGGCCGGCGGCAAGACGCCCTTAAGCTGCTCAAGCCTCGCCTCCACATCCGCCCTCCGTGCCAACTTGGCTTTCACGCCCTCGACCTCGCCCGCCTTGAGGTAACGGCTTTTGGTCTTGACGCCCTCATGCCATTGCAGATACGGGTAACTCCTGCCCGAGATGGTCTTGCGCACGATAGTTCCCTTGGGAAGACTCTTTAGCTCCTCCTCGAGCTCATAGTATTCCTCGCGCCCATCGAGATACGACATAGTAACCTCCATTAACCACGACATGTTTCAATGTTAGGGGTTAAACGTGGTTATGGCAAGAATGCTTAGTCCACCGACGGGATGGCGACATAGAAGCGCGGTAGAAGCACGGACACTCTCTTTGCGGAAGCCCCACGCGTGCACCGGCTCGTGCGCCGGCTATTTCTCGGGCTTCTGGGGCAGGCGCCCCGCACGGCGGAGCGCCTCCCGTAGTATCCACTCTACCTGCCCGTTTGCACTGCGCATCTCGTCGGCAGCCCATCTCTGGATGGCATCCCATACCTCGGGGTCTATGCGCAGCGGGTATTGCTTGCGCCTCGCCATGTCAGGCACCTCTTCGCTCGCGTTAGTTGTAGAGCGTGCCGGTGTTGAGCACGGGCTGTGCCTCGCTCTCGCCGCAGAGCACCACCATGAGGTTCGTGGCCATGGCGGCTTTGCGCTCGTCGTCGAGCTCGATGTTGCCACCTGCCGCCAGCTGTTCGACGGCCATGTCCACCATGGATACCGCGCCTTCCACGATCTTTTTCCTCGCGGCGATGATGGCCTCTGCCTGCTGACGGCGCAGCATGGCTTGGGCGATCTCCGGCGCATAGGCCAAGTGCGTCAGGCGGGCATCGATGACGTCCACGCCCGCAACCTCCAGGCGCCGGTCGAGCTCCTCGCGAAGCGCGTCGGAGACCTCCTCGATGTTTGTCCTGAGGGTGATGGCGCTGGAGTTGGCGTCATCGTCCTCCATATGGTCGTACGCATAGATGCTCGCCACGTGGCGCAACGCGGTCTCGGTGACGGTGTAGACGAAGCTCTCGTAGTCGTCCACGTCAAAGACGGCCTTTGCGGTGTCGACAACGCGCCAGACCACGACGGTCGCAATTTCGATGGGATTGCCCATCTTGTCGTTGACCTTGATGCGCTCGCCGTTGTAGGTGCGCGCTCGGGTCGAAATCTTTGACCCGTGCTTGTGGCCGCCAAGCTTGAGTTCGACGCCCTTGTCTCCCGCTGTAACGGAGGAGCCTTCCTCACTCGTCATGCCCAGGTTGCGCGTGTAAAAGGGGTTCGCCCAACGCAGACCCTCGTCGCGTACCGTGCCCACGTACTTGCCAAAGAGCACACAGACGCGAGCCTGTCCCGGTTGCAGGGTAAAGAACCCGCAGTTGCAGATGATGGTCGCCGTCAGCAAGAGGCACGAGACTAGGAGCAGGAGAAGCCCGGCGGCGCCATCCGTTGCCGCCAGCATGATGATACTGCCCAGCATCGTCCCGATGCTCAGCAGGTACCCGCCAACAACCACGAACACCATTGCCCAACCGCTTGCGGCATGGGCTTTCTTCTCGACGCTCATCGTGCTTCCTTTCCTGTCTGAGGGGCTGCCCTCCCCCATGTAGGCGCTGCCCTCAAGCCGACGCGTCGGTCGGTTGAGACCATTGTGATATCACTTTGGTCTCTTGTCAAGTCCTTTCGCTTGTCGGCTGGAAGGCAGCTTCGGGGGGACCCTCACCGCCCAGAGCGAGCGTTACACAGCCACAGCGGCAGCCCACTCCCAGATATGTGTGCCACTTGCGTCCTCGGGATTGTCCCTCAGCGTATAGACCCACGTCCAGTGGTCGTTGTACTTGACTTCCTCGAGCTCGCCGTCCTGGTTGTAGTCCTCGGCGCACTTGATCTTGCCACCTTGGCGCTTCTCGCCCGAAATACCCTCGACCTCGGCAAGGTCTACCGTCTCGTACAGGCTCATCTTGTACTTGCCGTCAGCCGTCTCGTAGGTCGTGAAGTTCGACGCGATGCCCTCGCTGCCGTCGATGGCGGTCTCGGTGACATCATCCTTGCCTTCGGTGAGGATAGCCCAGATGCGCTTGGCGCACAGCTCAGGATCGACCGAACTGTCGGTCTCGCCCTGGACCAGCCAGATGGCCGTCTTTGAGTCTAGGATCGACTTGAGCTCTTCGTCGGTGGGGCAGGCGTCGTCGGTCTCGCTGCGCGCGTTGGCCGCATCGAGCGCCGGGCAGTTGATCATCGCGGCCTTGAAGAGGTCCGGATAGGCGATGATCATGCGTGTGGTCATGAAGCCACCCGCCGAGCAACCGGAGACGTAGACCTCGTCCGCATTGATGCCGTTGTCCTTGATGACCTTCTGGATCTCGTTGTAGCAGGGTTCGAGCAGTTTGTCCTTAACGGCGAAGTACCACATGTTCGGTGCCTGGAACGCCATGACGCTTGCATCGCCAAAGACCGCTTGCGCCTCTGGGGTGACCCATGCAACGCCGCCGCGGTTCGCGAGGAGCTGCGCGATGTTGTTGTTTGTGTCCTTGGTCGGGAAATCGCCCTCGCCGTTGCCATGGAACCACACGATGAGTTTGTCGTTGGAACCCTTGTAGAAGCGGTAGTTGATCTCGTCCTGCACGTCCTCGAACTTCTCGGCCTCGAGGTCGCCAATCTGCTCCCACGAAGTGATGCCGGAGGCGTCATAGGTGCCAGTGAAGGGCAGCTCACGTCCGTCAGGTGTCTTGAGGGTAATCTCCTTGGCCTGCTCCACGGTGAAGCCCAAGACAGCGGGGTAGTTGCGGCCCTCGGCAAGCCATGTGAGCGTGGGGGCCTGATCCTGCTTGAAGTAAATCGTGGCGGCCCCGCCGTTAACCTCGGTCTTCACGACCTCGAGCGGCGCGGTAGCGTCATAGTAGGCGTAGGGCTCGCCCTTGGCCTCGCCGTAGTCCACGGTCGATGTCATGTGCACGGCGAAGGTGTCGTTGTCGATGCCCGAGGGCTCGCCGCTAAAGGCGAGCATCATCTTGTCCACGTACTGGCCAGCGTCGGTGATGGTCGCACCAAAGACGGCGGGCACGGCATCGCCAGCAGCCGACTCGGTCGTGGCCTCTTCGGTGGTTGCCTCTTCAGTCGTGGCGTCAGTCGTGGCCTCTGGCTCGCTGGCCTGCTCGCTGCCACCGCAGCCCGCAAGCAGTGCCGCCATGGCGACGGCGCCACCCTCCATGAAATGCCTCCTAGAGATAATCATAGCTCCCCCTTTCGCCAGACGCGGAATCCTCGCCCGCGCACCATCCATAACGATTAGGTTACCAATTGGTTACATCGCATGTACAGGGGTCTTTCTCCCAATGGCGCACATCATTCGTGCAACGACATCAAGGAACAAGTTTGGCTGCATGCTAATCGCCGAGCGAAATCGATTCGGCATCAAAGGTTCGGGGTTCGTCCTGCTCCCACATCGTCTCAAACATGATCTTTGCGAGTGTACCCACGTCGACACCAAGGGCCTTTGCGTAGAAATCGAGCTCCACGAAGCGGATGCCACGCTCGCCGGACTCCACCTTGCTCACGTCGGACTGTCCGAATCCCGCCAGCTGGGCAACGTCCGCCTGCCTGAGCCCACGCTCTTCGCGAAGCGACTTCAGCAGACGTCCGAGCGCCTCGTTCCTGTATCTGCATATCAGGCGTTTGTCCGTGGGGTCGTATATTGCATCCATGCGCAGTAAGGTACGCAGCACATATCAATATTCCAAATTCGAATATTGACCACTTTCCCGCT
>CACXDP010000056.1 GCA_902766445.1 uncultured Coriobacteriaceae bacterium | reverse complement strand
GTACGTACGTCGGATGAATCACTTCGTACTTCTTCAGGGTGAGCATATGCGCTACGATCTCATCCACTTCGCTGGGCTGTCTGTTCGTGGTGTCACCCGGAAGGACGAAGACGGGATCGCTGACGTAGCGGGTGCCGAGTGCGTCGAGGAGCATTCCCTCGATGCGCTCGTAGGACGGGAGGTCGGAAAAGTCGTCAGTGGTGACCGTAATCACGGTGTAGGAATCGTCACCCTCAAACGGGTTCCGGTCGGGGTCGTCGATCATGTCGACTGCCACCTTGTTTTTGGGCCAGTAGAGCGCCATGGGCTTCCTCCTTGCATAACGTTTCGTCGCTCGGTGCGGTGTTGCGCAATGGTAGGGCTTGATAAGGAAGTCTGCTGGCGTTTGGCCCACAGCATTTGCGCACGAGTTTTCAACATTGGCGTGGTTACCTGCGCAAACAAAAAAGAGCGATTGGAAAAAATTTTTGTTTGAGAAAATTTTGCTTGACTTTTACAAGAATTGTGCATTGACAACGACGAGACGGGTTACGGCCCTGCGATGACATCAAATATTAGAGTATAATTGAGATAAAGCAGCACGATAACACCTAGTTTTGAAATTGAATACATGCTAGGCGTAACGGAGTTGGGGGAAGCTACAGAGGTGCACGAAATCTTCAAATATGACCTCTGGGCATTCGAATGGCCAGAGGTCTGCGCATGTCATATCTTAGGGCTGGCGAGCGACTGCCGAACACGTTTTCATGTTGAGGTGTTCGGTGCTCCCGCCGGGGTCAGGGCATTGTAAGGTCTTCTTGCGGAGGCGAAGCGCGTGGCACAGAACGCAGGGGGACAGCCTCATCGAGTTGGACGAGAGTATGAAGCGCGTTGGCAGCGTGGCCTCTTGGAAAAGTCGAGGCGCGATTGGGCGAGGTGGAAAGGCTCCTTGTCGAGCGCTTCGGACGGACGCCTCTTGCTGGCGCGCCTCTGTCACTCGAGCGTGTGCGCGGTCAACAAGGGGTGTCAAACGAGGGCGGGCGTGCTATGCTCGAGACATCGTACGTTATCGACGAGAGGACCATCCATCATGCTTACCGCGGTTGAGCTCAAGCCCAATGTCTATTGGGTTGGCGCCATCGATTGGAATGCCCGCAGCTTCCATGGGTACACTACCGAAGATGGCATTACCTATAACGCCTATCTCGTCATCGATGAGAAGATCACGCTCATCGACACGGTGAAGGCACCGTTTGCGAACGAGATGCTCGAGCGCATCTCCTCGGTCTGCGACCCCGCAGACATCGACGTGATCGTGGCCAACCATGTGGAGATGGACCACTCCGGTGCCCTGCCCATCATCCATGCGCTGGCCCCGGACGCCCCGATTTACTGCTCCGCCCCCAAGGGCGTGCAGGGTTTCACCGCCCACTATGGGGACCTCGGCTACACGGGCGTCAAGAAAGGTGACACCATCAACATCGGCTCTCGCGACCTCGCCTTCGTGCCGACGCCGATGGTGCACTGGCCGGACAACATGGTGACCTACTGCCCACAGGACAAGATCCTGTTCTCTAACGACGCCTTCGGCCAGCACTTCTCGAGCTCGGCGCGCTTCGACGACCAGAACGACATCCACGAGGTCTTCAAGCAGGCACGCAAGTACTACGCCAACATCGTGCAGCCCTATCGCATGCAGGCCTCCAACGCTGTCAAGGCGGTACGCTCGCTTGGTCCGGACGCCATAGACCTCATCGCCCCCGCACACGGTATCGTCTGGCGCACCTATGTCGGTGAGATTATCGACATGTACGAGCAGATCTTCACGAGCGGCAAGCTTCAGGAGAAGGCGCTTGTGGTCTATGACACGATGTGGCACTCCACCGCCATGATCGCCAACGCCATCGCCGACGCGTTCCTTGCCGAAAACGTCCCCTGCCAGCTCATGGACCTCAAGGACAACCACGTCTCCGATGCGATGGACGTCTTCATGGACTGCAAGTACGTGGCGGTCGGCTCCCC
>CACXDP010000055.1 GCA_902766445.1 uncultured Coriobacteriaceae bacterium | reverse complement strand
TCTTCCCATGGGATGGCTCTCCTCTCGTCGACGAGAACATTATCCCATTGTGGGGCCCTACAGTCCAGTTATTTTAGAGACGGTATACTAGGCATCGCCGCAAACCGCCGCGAGCAGTTTCGAATATGAATAGTAGCCATCGGGATCGCTGGGATTACGCCCGAGATAATCCGAATTCAATCCATTGGCAAGGGACTCCCACGCCTCTTGGGCACCGACCACGTCCTTCGTCTCTTGATACAAGTTCTCAAGTATGGCTGGCACCTCAGAGGCCTCATATATCTGATTGTTCCCCCTTATGAAACCAGCGGCAATCTCGATGTCTTTCGCAGAGAGGCTATCAGCGACGCCCAGCAGCAAGCGAAGACGCGCCTCACCAGCACGAAACGTGCGAGCGCCCTGCAGGGATTGAATAACGGCGGGGACAAGAACCCGCTTATCGTGACGCATCTGAGCTGAAATGGTCGAAAGAACTCGAGGGTCAACCTCGTCCCTTACGAGACGTCGTTGCATTGCATCCATGGCACGCTGGTTGTCTGGAGAGCCACATGCGAAGACACGGCAACGCAGTAAGGTTTCTAGATCGCCCCTTTCCAACAGCGCCTCCGCCTTCGCCACGTATGGCTCACCGACCGTGTCCCAAAACCACCGAAAGTGGCCCAATGCGCCCGTCATCGAAAGAATCACTTCGTCGCGTAGCTTACCATTGGCATCCCAGGCACTACAGACTGACTCTGTACTTTGCCTGAGTAGCGGCGAATCGAAGTCATGAATCGCGTCTATCGCATCAGCACACCTCAGGGCAAAAGTCTCTGGCTTCACCACCTCTAGTTCTGAACTATCTGGAGGAATAATGGATTCCTTGATGAGATACTTCGTGAGCTGGCTTTTCGTGGCTTCGCGTACAGACGTAAAATACTTCTCCTTTAAGTAAGCGGGCAGGGAGTCGGCTGTTGGCCAGGACTGCGAATCGAGGTCTAGCTTCAATCGCACAATGATTTCCTTGCCCAGTATCGGCGGAACCGACAGACAGCTATCGACCGCCATAGCCAAATGCGAGCGCACGAGCTCAGGCGTGGGGGAAAACGTCTCGCCGGGTTCGACAAAAGCAGGGTGCGCACACAGATTCCGATCTTCGCGTAGCCTTTCAAGCATCTTCATCTCGAAGGATGTCAAAAGCTGAAGTCTTCCTGCCTCCCTTATGAGTTCGCCCTCGCACCTTGACATGTTTTTCGCGTCTCGGTTTTTTATCGCGTTGTTTAGCCCAACGACCCACGTATCACTTTGAGCGCGAGAGCGCACCTTTGCCATCAGGTCAATCGAAACGGCTATCCATGCCTGCACAATAGCCGCTCGATACGCGCCAGCACGCATGGCAAGGACGCCTTCATGAAAATGACGACGCGCTGACGGATTGAGGGTCTTCGTCTCAAGGTCATTCAAATCTCTCATCATATCTCCTTTGCTGTGCACCTACGAACGCCGCAGCCCTAACGAGCAGAAGCGCCTATTACCAGTGTTGGCGTGCGCAATAGTATAGGTCGGACTCCTCGGGAGTTATTGCGTTAGAACCGTTTCGCGCAGAGAGCGCCGGTCCAGGACGTACGCATGAAATCCTTCCGATACCCACGGCGCCTCGATTCTGCTTTTCGCAAACGCGAATTTGACAAATATGCCGACTTATCAGAAGATTCTAGGCGACCCTCAGGGAGGATTCGCGAAAACACAGCCTCCTATCAGGGAAAATGCGGGTGTCCTCTCCGTCGACGTGTGGTTTTGCCCCCGATTTCTTCTGATAAGTCAGGATATTTGGCAAATTTGCAATCCTCGGAGGCAACATGCCAGCCTTAGCCGCCCAATCTGCCGCCGGAAGCCTCATAGTGGCCTCTTCATGCGTACGTCCTGGCGCCGGTCTACCTGTAGCGATAGGACGATGGATATCTGTTACCATAGACACATATATGCACACGTGGCAGTCGCAGGCAATGCGGTTGCCCGTCGGAGGGAAAGGTGGATTCGGGTGGACGCGAAGACTGACACCGTGGAAGAGCGTCGAGACAGGGCTTTGCTGTTGGCCTACCTTGCTGGCTGTGCCGTACGCGAAGAGATGCCTGACCCGGCCCGCCTCGAGGATGTCGACCTCGACGCCCTCCTCGACCTGGCGGCGAAGCACATGCTCACGGCCGTCGTCGCCACCGCGTTGGAGTCCGCTCGTCTCGGCAACGACCGCACGCGTGAGGGAATCGCGCGCGCAGCCTGGAGGGCCGCACAGTTCGAAGCGGAGTGGGAGCCGGTACGAGTGGAGCTCGAGGCCGCTGGCATCTGGTACTGCCCGCTCAAGGGCATGGTCATCAAGGACCTCTACCCCGCATACGGCATGCGAGAGATGGGCGACTACGATATCCTCTTCGATCCAGAACGCGCAGAGGACGTTCGCGAGATTATGGAACGCCGGGGATTTATCACCCAGCAATTTAGTCGAGGATGTCATGACACCTATCACAAGCAACCAATTCTCAACCTCGAGATGCACAGGAAACTGTTTACAAAATCATTCGACCATCGCATAGATACATACTTCGCACAAACGAAGGGCCGCCTCATCAAGGACGAAGACAATACCTTTGGCTATCACATGGATGTCGATGAGTGCTACCTCCACCTCGTCGCGCACGAACACAAGCATTACGCGGATGGAGGCACCGGCCTGCGCTCCCTGCTCGACACCTATGTCTACCTCCGCGCGTATGCCGACGCCCTAGATTGGGATCGAATCTCCACTACAGCGCACTCGATAGGCCTAGCCGACTTCGAGGTGAAGAACCGCCTGCTAGCACGACAGCTTTTTGTCGCAGATTGTGACTCCCTCTCCGACGAAGAACAGTGTGCACTTAACTACATCGCTGAGTCGAGTGTTTACGGTACGATAGAGCACACGGTGTTCAATCACGTAAGACGAGAGGGGAATGGCATAAGGGGCAAGGTACATTATCTTCGCAGCCGTCTCTTTCCATCTATCGAGGCGCTCCAAGAGGTCTATCCAGCCTTTTTTAGGCGTCGCGTTTTCTTTCCAGCGCTTTTCGTATACCGCATCGGCAGGGCCCTTACCGTCAAACGGAAGTACGTGGTAACCGAATTCAAGTCGCTTCACAGGACGGGGCGGGAAGACAATGGCGCTCAGTTACAGCAAACGCACAGGAAGTAAGCATCCACCGGCGTAGCCGATGGCTTTAGAACCGCAGCTTTCGCTGCGATGCTGCGATTGCGGCAGAGGCGCAGGCAGCGGAACCTTAACCGGTTATTCTGCCCGCATCCTCCTAGTACAACATCTGCTAATTAACTGGACTGTTTCAGCGGGAGGGTGTCGACCACGACATCCTCCGAGACGTCCACCTCGTCGAGCCTGTACTTCCAGCGGTAGACCACCGGCTCCCTGTTGACCTCCTCGAAGTACTTGTAGATACGCTCCTTCAGCTCCTCCTTCGACTCGACGCGGATGCCCCTCAGCATCTGCCTGGTCATCTTGCTGAAGAAGCCCTCCACCATGTTGAGCCAGCTCCCGTGCTTCGGCGTGAAGACGAACTCGAACCTGCCCGGGACGGTCGCGAGGTAGCGGCGGGTCTCCTGGGAGGTGTGGACCCTCAGGTTGTCGAGCACGATTCTGATCCTGTTGCCCTTCGGGTACTTGGCGTCGAGGACCTTGAGGAAGGCGACGTAGTCGCCGCTGTTGTGCGTCTCGCTCACCAGCGGGATCGCCTCGCCGGTCTGCAGGTCGATGCCCGCGAGCAGGGAGAGCGTGCCGCGCCTCCGGTACTCGTAGTCGCGCATGCGCGTGCCGTGGTCCGCGTCCGGCATGAGGTCCTCGGACGTGGTGGAGACCGCCTGTATGCCGGGCTTCTCGTCGAAGGAGAGCACGTGGACGACCTCGCCGCCGTCCTGGGGGACGAGGTTGCCGTCCTCGTCGAACTGCATGGACAGCTGCTTGTACACGAGCAGCACGTTGTGCATCTTCTCGTCGAACTCCGGGTCGCGCCGCTCGCAGTAGTACCTGATCCTGAACGGCTTGACCTCTGCCTCGTCCAGGATCCTGTGGACGGTGCTCTTGTGCACGGTCGACAGCCTCGTGTGCCCGGCCGCCTCGGCGACCTCGTGGATGTGCGAGGTGAG
>CACXDP010000054.1 GCA_902766445.1 uncultured Coriobacteriaceae bacterium | reverse complement strand
TCTTCCCATGGGATGGCTCTCCTCTCGTCGACGAGAACATTATCCCATTGTGGGGCCCTACAGTCCAGTTATTTTAGAGACGGTATAGTAGTAGTTGCCGTCCTCGTCGGTAACATAATGCCACCAGATTCTACCGCAGAACTCGACGCGCTCTACGTCTTCGTCGGCGTCCAAGGCTTCCTCAATGGATACGCCCTCAGGCAGGGATGGCACGTTCATACCGTTGATGCCGAACGTTCCCGAAGAGTCCGCCTCCACATAGACGCAGTCATATCTCGAGTTCAGGCGCATGGCACTCGCCTCGTCCTTCCCATGTCGAAATACAGCACCAAGCGTTCGCCGCTCTGTTTGACGCTATAAACCTTTGCCGGAATCACGTCCTTGGTGCTCTCAATCCTGATGCCCAGCGCCTCGCTCGTGTACGTACCGTCCGCCCAGATGCCGAACTCCCCTTCGAGGGGGTTTGGGAAGTCATCCGGCAGCGACTCGTTGAGAGGGCCCCACGCGGAGGCTTTCTGGGCTTCGTCGGCTGCGTCCTCGTCGGCCTTGTCAGCCTTGTCATCCTTTTCATCCTTGCCACCCGCAGACTCCTTAGCCTTGCTTTTCTTTGACTCCTTGTCCTTCGCTACTTCCTTCTCCGACTCTGACTCCGACCCCTTGGCCTCCTTCTCCGAAGAAGACGTATCCTTCTCGCTCGTCTGGATCGAGGGAGCGTCTTCAACGGAGACGGTGGACTCGCCCGAGAACGTCTCGTTGGTGGACATACAATACGCAAGGAAGCATACCGCGAGGAACAGTGCCGTGAACAGGCACACGTAACCAAAGGGCGACTTTCCTTTGCCATCTTTCGTCGACGGTACGTCTGTCGAAGACGTACCCTTGCCGACTGCCGGTGTCGTCGACTGCCCGGAGCCAGCCGCACGAGTTGACGCACCTGCGCCCCCTGATGCCGTGTTTCGCGCGGACGAGCCGCCTTGGGTGGGCGTGCTCGCGCCCCCGGACGAGGGCGAGCCTTGGGGTGAGGAGGTTCCTCGGGGCGATGTGCCCGTGCCCTGGGACGGGAACCCGCCCGGTGACGGAGAGGAGGCTTGATTAGAGCCGCCCTCGCGTGTCGCATCCGGCGGCGTGACCTTCTGGGAGACGGTGACCGGCACGGCCTTTTCGAGAAGATTCTCCATGCGATATTGTAGGGTTCTGCCCGTTGCGCGATTCTTGAGCGTGAGCCTGACGCGGTATCCAGGATCGATGTCGATGGTCGCCAAGACCTCACGGGACAGCTTGTCCGCCAGCTCCCCCACCTCCGCAGGAAGGGGAAACCGCAACCCCCTGCCGTTCTGCTCGGCAACGACCACTCCCACCAGCGCGCCGGTGGAATCGTCAGCGCCATCTCCGTCTGAATAGCAGTCAAGAACTTCCGACTCGGTGGTCGGGATGGTAGTGCCGTGCTTGATGAGCTTGACGCTTCTTCTTTGCCCCTGCAGCAGCACGTCAAACCATACGGCGTCAAGCGAAAGCAGGTGTAGCGCGTCCCCGAACTCCATGCCCCCGTCACGGCCCCAGCCCTCGCCGCAAGACCTCTCGCCACGGCGTTGGAGTCTGCAGATACGAATTCCACTAGCCCAAGACTAACGCCCATCTTTGAGAGGGATGCCCATATCTCCCCGTCGATGCCGTCCCGCCGCCCCTCCTCGCTCGCGAGGCATACACGCAGCGTGCCGGTTGGGTGTTCAGGAGACGACATCACACGCTCGAGCTCACCTTTGAGGCTGACCACCAACCTCCCGGCAGTGGAGCAACGCTCCGCATCGTCGCCGCTCAGGTCACCCCTGGCGGTGCCAAGGCACTCCAGCACCCCTTCGGCGCATTCGTAGCAGCCGACCGTACACCGACTGACCCCCATGTGCACGGCCAATACGAGAAAGGCTTCCCGCGAGCGCACCCTGCCGTAGCAATAGGTGCAGAGTGCGTCCGTCGGCAGGCACCAGCGAATCACGTTGATCTCGGCGTCGCGCAGTATGCCCGTCATCCCGACATAGCGTGCGAAGTCCAAGTCGGAGGCGGCTGCGAACACATCGATGGACTCTCCCGGCTGACGACCCATCAGGCGCGCGAGACAGGCCTTCGCACCACGCCAGTCGGTCACGTCGGTCACGTAGCGCACCCGCTTCACGCCGGTGTCGATGCTCAGCGCGCAGAGATGGACGAGTCCCTTGGCATCGACGAAGATACCCGCCATAGGAAAGATCCTCTCCTCTCCGCCTTGCGCACCATCGCCATGATCACCGCCGCTCTCCCGACGGGCGACGACCTTTCTCCGGGTGTGGTGCGGGGCGCAGAACCCCAGACAATCCCCCTCCACCGCGCGACACCCAGTGCGATGCCATCGGTCACGAGGCTCGCGGCTCTCTCGTCCACGAGGCACTCATTCGTCAGGTAGCTCAAAACACGTGCGGAAGCCACACCTAGGTCTGGCGTGACCGCCTCGGCAGCCTCAACGTAGGGCACGAGCATCCCCTTGCCCGCGTAGCGTGCCACGACGCGACACTCAAGCGAGTCGGGATCCGCGAAGTCCATGACGTATCCTTGGAACATCTGCGCATCGGCGAGCGACTCCGCCCCATGGGCCACGAGCAGCATCTGCGTAACGTCTGCGAGCGATAGGTAGCCGCCGTCACGCATCTCTTGTCCTCCCTCACTCCGCCGGTCCCGAACGCACGCAGCTAGGACGGAGTTCTCGTCTCGTCCTCACCTACAAGCTAATACGCACCTAAATATAGTTCATCTCGTACCCACGAACGCAACGACTACGCCCTGCGGCACAAAGGCGGGCTTGAGACACACGCATGGCTCACGATGCTCGCCGTGTGGGGTGTCGGCCAGGTGGTTCCGCCCGAACTGTGGCCTGCGGTGTCCCCGTCGAGCCCGTTGTCCGCCGATCGTCCCCAAACGTGGCGATGCGTAGGTTCGGAGCTCCCGCCAACTGAACGACAATGATTTGTGGTGCGACCAGCAGAGTCGGCGGTGGCACGGTGGCACCAAGTGCACTGCGTCATCGTGACGACAAAGGACCCAGCTCCGCACAACATGGGCATCGTAAGCCTTGACAAGGGCGTGCTTGTGAAGCCAGAGGCGCCATTGATCGAATCTGCCACTTGCCATGACGGAGAGCCGCGATTCGTTCAGGTGGCATACGCGACGGACGAGGCCAAGGATGACGATACGACGTTCATCTTCGCGAACGAAACGGGTGGGGCGACCTACTACGGCAATAATGACTTCACTGCTTACGATGGCTATGCCCAAGTGTTCGACCTCGAGACCGGTGCATACGTGGACGGCGTATGACCTCTTTACCGGAGAGGAGATAATCCCCGCACGCTACGACATGATTGGGAAGGCCGGAAGCTACGTGTTCGCCCGTGCAGATAACACGTGGGACGTGCATCGCGTGCAAAAGCTTGGCACCTCACAATAGCGCGGGGAAGAAGGGAGTCCTTATGGCGCAGAATGAGAAGGATGCCCAGATGGCACGACAGCACACTTTGTTCGATTGCTATCTCATCGCTGGAGACCGTGACGACGTAGGTAACTGCGGTGGACTTCAGATCGAGTCATAGACCTCGCCCTCATCTGCCCTGCACGCATGACACCGCAGACCAAAACTGCCAACTCGAGGTGTGAAAAGTGCCATCTTTTTCGAGTTCTGTACGGTTTTTCAGGCTCGTAAGATACGGGGTTTGAAAAGCATAGGGGTCTACCTGCGAAAACTCGGGGCTTGTTTTCGCCCCGTGGGCGAATCTTACTCGAAAACCGTACAGAACTCAACTTTTATGGCACTTTTCGCATCGCCGTTTGGCACTTTTCGGAACGCGGTCACAAACACCTTCACCTGACCTCCCCTTGGATTCTTTGCATCCGATATGTTCCAGCTATGTGTGAGACTACCACCTCGTGTAATACGCGTTGTGGCCGAATGGAACCTGCCAGTATTCTCTTTGAAGGGAAGAGGGCACATCCCTTTGCGTGCGCTCATGTGCTCGCAAGGGGATGTGCCCCTCTACTTTCATACGTCTCTTTGGGCTACCGCCCCGAAGTAGACGCTACGTTAGTTTTCGCCACGCGACGGCCGCTCGTTGCGCGCGCGGCGCCGCTCGTATGCGAGCGCGGCGGCGCCGAGGCCGGCGAGCGCGGCGGGCAGCGCGGCTGAGGTGGCGTCACCCGTCTTCGGCGTGGTCGTCTTCGTGGTGGTCGTCGAGGATGTGACCGGCCTGGAGGTGTTGTTGCCGTTGCCCGCGTTGCCGCCGTTGTTGTTGCTGCCGTCGTTGCCGTTACCCGAGCTGCCGTTCTCATCGTCCACGCCGGCGTCCCTGGCGGCGTCCTCGGGCGACTGCACCGGGGCGTCGTTGAGGTCCGTGCCGTCAGGCGCGTCGTTCACGATCAGCGTGGTAAGGTCCACGGCGTCGGGGTTGCCATCAAAGGACGTGGGTCTCACGTACTTGGCGCCGATACCAGGATCGGCGACAAAGTCGACGAAGTTGGCGCCCTCCTCCGCCGCCGCGCTGAGGCCGCCGCCCACGGCCATGGTGGGGGCGTACGCCCAGAACGACACGGAGTAGTTGCCGCTCTGCCAGTCGTTGGGGATGGGCACCTCCACGCGGTACTCGGCGATCTGGCCCGGCGCCAGCGAGTAGTCGGGCTCGACGTTGAGCAGGTTGCCGTTGT
>CACXDP010000053.1 GCA_902766445.1 uncultured Coriobacteriaceae bacterium | reverse complement strand
GTCGAGGTGACCCATTCCATGGAGGACGCCGCGCAAGCCGAGCGAATCGTGGTTCTTGACCAAGCACACGTGGTGCTCGACGGTACGTCAGAGCAGGTGTTTTGTGCGGATAACGAAGAACTGCTCGCGCACGCGGGACTCGGGCTGCCGTTGCCCCTCTCATGGGCCATGCGTCTTGAGCGGGCAGGATTCGCGCCACTCGGCGCGCCGCTCACCCTCGACGAACTGACACGAGCGATCGGCTCGGCGGCAACTTCGCGGGCCGCCCACACCGACGCCGCCAACGGCCACGACGGCGACGCGGCCAACTCCGCCACCAGCGAGGAGGTGTCCTGATGTCGTTTCGAATCTCGCTCGGCCAGTATGTCTCCACCGATTCCGTGATACATCGACTCGACCCGCGCACAAAAATTTGCGCATCCCTCGCCGTCATGGTGGCGGTGTTCGCGATTCACACGCCCGCGCAACTCGCACTGGGCTTTGCATGCGTGTTGGGCGTCGTGATGCTCGCGCGCATACCCGCCCACCGCGTTATCGAATCAGTGGCACCCGTCTGCTTCATGCTCGCCGTGCTTGGTCTCTTTAACCTCTTCCTCACCAACACGGGCGACGTGTTGGGGGCGCTCGGACCCATACGAATAACCACCGACGGCGTGCGAGCGGCCTTGCTCTACAGCCTCCGGCTGGTCATCGGCGTACTTGCCGCCATGCTCCTCTTGCTAAGCACAACGCCGGCACAGCTCACCGACGGCTTTGAAGCCCTGCTCGCACCACTCGCACGAGTAGGACTGCCCGGGCACGAGCTGGCAATGGTGTTTTCACTGATGCTGCGCTTCATACCGACGCTCGCTGACGAGGCATCAGCTCTCGTGGATGCACAAACCGCACGCGGCGGAGCCCTCGGAGAGGGTTCGCCTGTCAAACGCGCCCGCGCAATCGTGCCGCTCGTCATCGCACTACTTGCCAGCTCACTGCACCATGCCAACGACCTCTCGCGCGCGCTCGACGCCCGTTGCTACGAGGGCGGTGCCACACGCAGCCACTGGCATCCGTTGCGTATGCGCGGACGCGACTGGACCGCGCTTGCCCTCACCTGCTGCTACGTTGCCGCACTCATCGCGCTGGGATAAGTCGGCGCTTTGCGACAAGTCGCCTGCCGACTTGCCACCGCCCAACCTAGCCGTCGGCCTAGCCATCGGCCTAGCTGTCGGCCTAGCTGTCGGCCCCGCAATTTCCGGATCTGCGCCACGCAAAGTCGGGCGTACGCAAAGTCGGAAGCTTTCCGGTCGAATCGGTGCCCTTTCTTTCCGGATTTGCGCCACGCAAAGTCGGCGGTGCGCAAAGTCGGAAGCTTTCCGGCCAAAACGGGGCCTTTTCTTTCCGGATTTGCGCCACGCAAAGTCGGCGGTGCGCAAAGTCGGAAATCTTCTTGTCCGCAGTCCTCGATATGGCGGCGTGATTCTCAACAAGAGCGGACATTCCGGCCACCAACGAGCAGTCAAATCGGCAAGCGCTGCAC
This sequence comes from uncultured Coriobacteriaceae bacterium, assembly GCA_902766445.1. Classification (GTDB taxonomy): domain Bacteria; phylum Actinomycetota; class Coriobacteriia; order Coriobacteriales; family Atopobiaceae; genus RUG440. Next base: position 3,605 of record CACXDP010000053.1, on the reverse strand, counting down.
AAGCTGCGCTCGGCACGCAGAGCAATCGCAGTTCACCCGCGTCGCACACCTGAATCGTCGCTCAAATTTCAAATAGCCCGAATAGACTTTGCGAAAAGTGGGTATGTAGTCTAGCACCATCTTTCCACACAACCGATGATGACGCTCGCGATGCGCGTACTCGCCGCGCAGTCGGCGCCCCATCCGCATCGCGCGGCATCCCGTGCACGCAGAGAGGGGCACGTATGGCGATCCGCGCCGACTTGCAGCAAAGACTTACCGAGGCGCAAGAAGCTGGCATGTGCCTCTGTTCCACATCCGAGTCTGACGATCGCAGACTTCGGGCCGCCTGCACTCGAGGCGACCTGTTGTCGCCCTTTCGTCACGTTTACGTAGATTCCGCCGTTTGGAATGACCTCAAACCCAACGTCCGCGAGCTCTTCAGGCTGCGCGCCATCGCCACGCTGCACCCAAACTGGGTGTTCGCTGACGTGTCGGCCGCACTCATTCACGGCTTTGCCGTCTCATACAGCCTATTGGGGCGCGTACATATACTCACGGCGCCCCGCTCCCACTCGCGTAGCAACAAAGAAATCAAGCGTCACCTCGCAAGCACTGTCGAAGAGACGAAGATAGACGGAATCCGCGTAACGTCAGCTACACGCACGGCATTCGACTGCCTCCGCACATACGGATTCAGGGAGAGCCTAGCAGTAGGTGACTCGGTACTACGAATTTGTGAGATGACAAACGACCAGCTCGCAAACGCATTCGACGCCTACAACCGATCGCACGTACACAAAACAAGGGCCATACAGATTGCCGAACTCTGCAATGGACGCGCTGAAAACGGCGGAGAGTCAATCGCCCGCGCGGTCATGATTGAGCAAGGCTTCCAGATACCCTCACTCCAAGTGGAGGTCCCCAACATCGCGAATCCCGCTGATCCATACCGCGTCGACTTCTTTTGGCAGTTGGAAGACACTCGGGTTGCGGGAGAGCTCGACGGCCGAGAGAAGTATCGCAATCCAAAAATGACCAAGGGACGTGACGTGGTTGATGTAATGGCAGACGAGCGGCTACGTGAGTCGCGGATCTCGGCGACGGGCGTTCGCATAATGCGATTCTCGTATGCCGATGTGATTAATGCCCAGAAGTTCTGTATGATTCTGCGCACCTTCGGCATTCCTAGCGGATACGAGGTGCCAGAAGTCGCGCTACCAAAAAGGTGACGAGTCGCCTGTCGACTTGACTCCGCTCAGCCTAGCCGTCGGTCTAGCCATCGGCCCTGAAATTTCCGGGTTTGCGTCGCGCAAAGTCGGCAATGCGCAAAGTCGGAAGTTTTTCGGCCAAATCGGGGCTCTTTTCTTCCGGGTTTGCGTCGCGCAAAGTCGGCGGTACGCAAAGTCGGAAGCTTTCCGGCCAAATCGGGGCTCTTTCTTTCCGGATTTGCGTCGCGCAAAGTCGGCAATGCGCAAAGTCGGAAATCTTCTTTGTGACAAGTCGTCTGCCGTCTTGTCACAAAGCGCGGCAACGGGCAAATCCACCCGTTGCCGCGCTTCCCCGAAACCTTAAATCACGCTTTCCGGTACGCCATCGCGGCCTCGTAGTAGCTGTAAAAAGCGCACAGCGTGTCCTTGGCCTCGTCGTCGACGTCTTCCCTGGGCAGCGCGACAGCCACGTACGACAGCGGCGACGCGCTTATCTCGAAGCGCGACCCGCCGGCCGTGCCGCTCGCCGCGACGGTGTCTCCCAGCCGGTGGGCCGCGATGCCTTCCACGCGGACACGCCAGGTCTTGTCGCTCACCTTCTCCGCCTCGAGCCCACCGCCTTCGCACCGCACCTGCGTGCCGGGCTTCACCTTGACGAAGTACTCGAGCGTGGTCGCCGACTTCAGGTCGAGCGCCATGCTCACGCCCGTGATGTCATCGCCGTCGATCGTCTTCGTTGCCGCGAATGCGCTCGCACGCGCTGCTATCCCATCGACGTCGTAAGAGTTGGCATAGTGGCGTGACATCATCGCGTACTTGACGCCATACTCCCAGCCGTTCGCATGGGCGAGGTACGGTTGCGCGTAGTGGCCGTAGTCAGCCAGAGCGTGCGCAAGAGCAACTGCCTCCTCGCTGATCCCGTTCTCGTTGCCCGCCGCAACGTGCGCGTCAATCTTCCCCACGTACTCGTCCACCGAGGAGCCCTCGTTCGTAACCGTCAGCCCGTCCCCGTAGTGGAAGACAGCCGTTATGGGCTCCGCCATCTGCACGGAGCTGACGTAGCACGCAAAGCCATAGTAGTTGCCCACGGTGCTCATGTTCGTCGGGTCGTATTCTGCGATCGTCTTCTTTCCATTGACCTCGAACTCCATGTAGCTCGAAGCGTAGTCCACCCCTTCGAGCGGAGGAAGCTCCATGAAGAAGTTAACGCCAATGAGCCCAGAGAGCGTCAGGGACTGCGTTTTGAAGACCGGTCTCGCGAGCTTCCAAACCGCGCGCGCAACCATATCCTGCTCCACGGTGACCTTCGTGTCACTGGCATAGCGCACCCCGTCAATCAGCCACGCGTCGAAGACCATCCCCTCCTGCGGGGCCTCGAACGTACACTTTGGGAGCGGGAGTCGCGTGCCAGCTGCGACGACCGCCGGCTCCATGCTGCCTTTGCCCCCGTTCGCGTCAAACGTGAGCGTCTTACCCACGAGCGGCGCAATCTCCTCGGTCCTGCTCTGGACCTCAAAGCCGGGATGCGTGAACGTTGCCGTGTAGGTGCGCTCGCCCGCTACGCCCACAGCCGGCTCCTTAGTGATGGTCGCAGTCGCCACCGCCTCCTCGAGCTCCTCTTTGCCGCATGCGTCGCAGACGCGTCTGGCCACAACCACCAGACCGCTCTCATCCCATTCGTAGGTGGGCTCGCCGAAGGTGTGATTGCCCGTCGCAAGAATCACGATGTCCTCGTCGTCCAGCGGCTCATTGGCATCCTCGCCGCCGAACCTCTGATGGCACACCCCGCAGGTGCGGTAGCCGACGTTGCCCTCCCTCGCACAAGTGGGTGCGACGGCTTCCGTCACGACGAAATCCGTGTGCTCGTGCGGTATGGGGATCGCGCGCGTCTGCACGTGCTCTGGATTGTTGGCGCAGACGCGCTGCCCCTCCCCTTCCTCCATCTCAGTGGCAGGACGAGTCTCCTCCCATTCGCCCCAGTCGTGACCGGTCGCCTCAATGGGTTCCGTCTTCGTCTGCGACACAAACGCAGCGTTCCGGAAGGTTGCGGTGTAGGTCCTTTCGCCCTCCTCTTCACATTTGGGTTCCTTGGTGACCTCCATCGTGGCCTCGACCGTCTCGGTCTCGACCAGACTTGGGTCGTCCTTGCCCGTCCTCACCGCTGTGACAGTACTCCTGTCGAAGCTCCAGGCGTAGCGCGGATCGTTCCATTCCGTGTCCTCGACGGGCGCCTCGGTCGCGGTAATCGTCACCACGAGCACGTAGTCGGCGTGATGCGTCGCACCCCGCACCGGTATCGAGATGTTCGCGCTGGCGCCTGCGTCAGCATCGCTGGCAATCTTGTAGCGCAGCTTGTCTTCAGAGAGCTGAGGGGCTCCCCCTAAGATGCCCTCCGGGTCATCAACCGAGACGCCC
>CACXDP010000052.1 GCA_902766445.1 uncultured Coriobacteriaceae bacterium | reverse complement strand
TCTGGATTGGCATTCCAGATTCAGGATGATCTGCTCAATCTGGTAGGAGATGCCGAGGCGCAGGGCAAGGACTTCCGCAGCGACATCACCGAGGGGAAGCGCACCCTCGTCATGGTACGAGCACTCGCACAGCTCGATGACAGCGATGCGCACGAGCTGCAACGAATTCTCTCTGCACGCACGACAGACACGGATGCGCTCGCGAGGGCAGTCGAGCTGGCTAACAAGGCCGATGCCATCACATATGCACGCTCGTATGCCCAGACGCTTGCGGACGAAGCCAAAGCGCGGATCCTCAAAGCACCAATCACAGATGAGGCGCGCGAGCTGCTCGCATCTATGGCAGACTATTTCGTGAGTAGGACAAACTAGCCAGACAAACGCAATAGAAACGAGGCAGGAATGGAACCCATCATACAAGGCATGACCGGAGCCGCGGTCGAAGACATACAGGAGCGACTGCGCTCCATCGAGTACGCAATCGATGAACAAGAACGGGCCAACCAGGAATTCGGCCCCTCGACCGCAACCGCTGTCGCACACTTCAGGCTCGACCATGGGCTGCCCTTGGGTGCCGAGGTCGACACACGCACTTGGGCAACTCTCGTGGACGAAACGTACAAGATGGGCGACCGCACCCTTTACCTGCGGCTTCCCAACTTCCATGGAGCAGACGTACGCCAGCTGCAGTCCTGCCTGAACATTTTGGGCTTCTCGGCGGGCGAGGTTGACGGCTTCTTTGGCCCACATACCGAGGCTGCCGTCAAGCAATTCCAAGAGAGCATCGGTGTGCTGCAGGACGGCATGATGTTTCCCGACACCTTCGATGCCATCGAGCGCCTGCATCACGTGTGGGCAGGACGATCCGCCTCAGGGCCACATCCCTTGGGTGCTATGGGCTTCGCTCGCGCGGCAAACGTGCTCGAGCACGTAAGCATCTCGATTACCGCCGAAGACCCCATTTCGCGCAACGTGGCAGGTCGCATCTGGAACCTCGCCTCTGCCACCAACGAAAAGAGCGGCCTCGATATCGTGGAGTCTCCCGACCGTAAGCGTCCCGGCGACGCAGCCCTGCTCGTGCTTGGCATCACGCCCCCACCCGAGAACTCATCCATGCCCAACGTCGTCGCCGACAACACCGCCACGCTCGCTCGCCGCATCCGCACCGCTGTGATGGGATCGAAGGAGGACGTGCCCGTCATACACGTCGAGCTTTCGCTCGGAGGGCCAGATTACGACGGCAGCTTCACCGTGAGCGACGCGCAGACCTACGCAGTCATGCTGCTCGACGCGATTTGCGCCGCATTCAACGGCTAATGGCTGGAACGTCATCACAAAGCAAGCGTCTGGAGTTCGTCGACATCGCCAAAGGCATTGGAATGCTGTGCGTCATCGCCGGCCACCTCAGCATCCGCGAGGTCAACTCGGTGATATTCACCTTTCACATGCCGTTGTTCTTCCTCATCTCCGGATGGTTCTTCCGCCCGGCACGCAACTGGAAAGAGGGGCTTGCCAAGCGAGCAAAGCGCCTCCTTGCGCCATACCTTCTATGCTCTGTCGCCTGTGCATTTGGTGCGGGGGTGGAACGCATTATCGAGGGACGGCTGGACGAAAGCTGGAATGCAGTAGCCGACATGTTTCTCACCACTCTATATGGTAGCGGCTCGCTCAAGAGTCCGGTGATAGGCATTCCGTCGTTCGGGGCGATATGGTTTCTCTTGGGCCTGTTTTGGGCGTTGACCATATACGATGGTATCGTTGGGAAGCGCTGGACTACGCCTGTGGTGCTGGCGTTGTTCTTTGTGGGCGTGGCAACGAGAGACTGGTGGCTGCCCTTCTCCATCCAAGCGGGCATGTGCGTGTTGTTGTTCGTTCATATCGGCTGGCTGGCTAGAAGCTTTGTCGAGAATCCCAAGCTGCGGTTGGGCGCGATGCTGTCGCGGGGAATACCCCCCTGGATGATCGGCATCTGCGCGGTTGCATGGCTGATCGCATGGCAGTTAGACGGCGGCGAGATGTACCTCGTCGCGAATTTCTTCACCTGCATCCCCGTCGACGTTATAGGGGCCGTTGCGGGCAGCATTCTCGTCATATGGTTTGCACGTTGTCTGGCGCACGTCCCCATCCTTTCCAAAGGCCTCGCGTACTTCGGACGGAACTCGCTCACGGTGCTCTGCCTCCACATGTTTGAGATGAACATCATACCTTGGTGGGACATCATCGTGTCGCTCAACATCGCGGACGACACTTGGGAGATGTGGCAGCTCAACCTCCTCGGCTTCTCAATCAAACTTCTCTGGGCATGCATTGGCCTATTTCTCCTGTGGCTGTGGAACCACATGTGCAAGGCGCGCAAAGACGGACAGGACATCGAGCAACAACTCGTGCCCTCAGCCCGGCCTCGCATCCGCAGCTACGACATCGCCAAGGGAATCGCGATCCTTCTGTGCGTGGTCGGCCATCAAGCGGACATCGACCCCGTCGCGCGGGCGCTTATCTTCTCCTTTCACATGCCATTCTTCTTTCTCGTGAACGCAGCTTTCGTGAGCAGCGAGTACGACGTACGCAGGACACTCAGGCGCTCGGTACGAACTCTGATCGTGCCCTATGTGGTCGTCTGCATTCTGGCCGCAGGACTCAAGGGGCTGCTTACGCCCGAGGAAACAAAGGCGGCAATCGCCGAGCGTCTCGTAGCCATGCTCGGGGGTGTGAGCACAGTCGGCAAGGTCTTTCCGTTCCTCAAGTCCGTATGGCTCGTGTGGTTCGTCGCCTGTCTCTTTGTCGCGCGCAACATCTACGTCATCGCCCGCAGGGCCACGCAGAAATCACCGATGACCGTACAGTTCGCCGTCCCGCTCGCACTCTTTGCACTTGGTTGGTGGCTCGGCGAGAATGGGCTATACCTGCCTTGGAGTCTCGACGTCGCATTATTTGCCCAAGTGTTCTTCCTCGTCGGCGATGAGACCAGACGACGAGGTTTACTCGAAGCACCCACTCATCCCGCCCTGCTCTTGGCAGCGATTGCGACATGGGTCGCACTCGCACTTGGTGGCTACCAAATCGAGATGGCAACGAGGGACTATCCGGGTTTCGTCGCTTGCGTCCTTGGCGCATGTCTCGGAAGCTGGCTCGTCTTCCTCGCGTCGAAGTGGTTTGACACGCTCACTTCCAACCTCGGCGAGGCCGTCTCCCGACTCTTTGCGTGGGCAGGACAAGAGAGCATGGTAATCCTCGGGATTCACTGCCTCCGCATGATGTGGACAACGTGGGGCTCAAACGGCAGCGATGGTGCATTCAGCTCCACGCTCGGCTGGGCGGGCAACGGATTGGTCGAGGTGGCGTTCTGCCTCGCGACTTGCTATACGTTTCGCAGGATGCTGAGCGCCCGGAGTCGCTAAGCCCCAGAGGAAGGGACTTGTACCACACGGCAGCTTGAGGATGCGTTCGTTGTGTAATGCCAGGTGGCTCTCATGTCATAAATAGGGGCATGCCTCACAGAAGCATGCCCCTCATCAAATCAAGAGCTATCCGACTATACCCCGTTAGTCCCTCAGCACGACATCCCCCTGACAGGCGTCGGAGCTCTGCTCGGGAGCTGAAGTCTCGGCTACAGGCTCGGCTACAGGCTCGGCCTCGTACGTAGGCGCCTCATACACCGGCTCCTCGTATGCGGGCGCCTCGTACACGGGCTCAGGCTCGTAGTGCGTGTCGCCACTCTCCTCCACGTATGAGGGATTCTCCTGGCCAGCGCCGTTGTTGTTGCCCGCCGAATTATCAGAAGGCTGCGCCTCATCGGCCTTGGTAGACGCCTTGCTTCCGTCGGCCTTAAAGTAATCCACGTAGTACGTGCCGTTCGACTCCTTGAGCTCCATGCTCTTGACATCTGACACCGGCACACCAAGGATCTCGGCGCTGTCGTCTGTGTCCGACGTGCTGATGCGCATGTCATAGCCATTCTCGGAAGGCTCCACATAGAGGCTCAGCTCCTCGCCAGCGGCAATCGTCGTGCCCTCGCCCAACAGGTTCTCGCCGTACTCGCCATTGCCCGCCTCACGCAGACTGACTTCGTCGATGTCCTTGCCCGAACCATTGGTCAAGGTTATCTCCACGGAGCTCGAGGACTTGGTTCCGATGGTCTTCGCATTGCCCTGCTCATCGGCCTTCTTGTTCGCCTCCTTGACACTTGCGTCAGTCGTCGCTGCGTTCGTGCCTTCTTGGTCCTTAGCGGCTTCGGCGGCAGTTGTCTCTGCCCCTCCCTGCGCTGTGCTCTGTGCTTGGGAGTCGTCACCTCCGCTACAACCCGCAAGCGCCAGCGCGAGACAACAAGCCATCGCGACGATCCCGTATGCGTACTTCTTCATGCCAAATCCTTTCAATCAACGTCTAGGCAGATAATCCTAGTAATACGGCGTGTAGTAGGTAGGGGCTTCATCGTACGTCACCATAAAGAAGTTCCTGTTGGGAATATACTTCTGCAGGTCTGGGTCAATTACGTACTTGACGCCTCCCATAGTCACTTCGCACCATCCGTGATATGACCAGCTAAGCACACCGGACTGCACCTCTCCAGACATGGCACGCGCATCATACCCAAGCGCACGCGCAATCCAAGCCATGAGGGAACCGTAATGATAGCAGTTGCCACCGGGACGATAGTACATCTCTTTGGCTTTAGCGACCGACCACTCGCGCCAGTCACCCCGAATACCCGCTTCGCCGTCGATATAGGGGAAGCCAACCACATAGTTAAATGCTCTTTGCAGGGCGTCAGAGCCTCTGCCCGTACGCGTCTCGATGATCGTGTTCAATATCTCGTCGAGCTGGGCATCGCCACTCGTGAACGAGACCTTGTCCACGAAGGTGTTCTCCGTGCTTCCAGGTGCCGGCGAACCCTTCGGCAAAATCTGAATCTCCAGCGTCTCCATACGCCTAGACAGGTTCGCAGTGCCTGAAGTCTGTCCGTTCTTAGCCCAGCCGAGCCACCCATACGTCTGCACCTGAGTGCGGTACCACACGTCGAAGTACTTGCCCGCGTCGCCAGTGAGCTTGACCTGAATCGCCTCAAGACGCTTGGACTCGCCCTCGGTGCCAGACAACGCGCCATTGCTGACCCAGTCCTGCCAGCCGTAGGTCTGCACGTGTGTGCGATACTTGATGGAGCCCGCCATCAGATCCGTTGCGAACTTGAGCTCAAGGGCCTCGAGGCGTTTTGACTCGCCGACAGTCCCCGACATCTGCCCGTTCTTGACCCAATCCTGCCAACCGTAGGTCTGCACGTGCGTGCGGTAGGTAGCACCAGGATTCGAGAGATAGGGCCTCGAATTCGCAGATTTGATATCCTCGATGTTGCCGGGGTCTGTCCCATTCTTGGGGGAGATGACTATCTGAATGGCCTCAAGCCTCCATGACAGACTGGACGAGCCAGCCTTCTCACCGTTCTTTGCCCAAGCCAGCCAACCCGCGTTCTGAGCGTGCACGCGATACCACACGTCGTACTTCTTTGCCATGGTGCCGGTGAGCTTTATTTGGATTGCCTCAAGGCGCTTGGATTCGCCCTCGGTTCCGGACAAGCCACCGTCGCTCGCCCAGTCCTGCCAGCCATAGGTTTGCACGTGCGTGCGGTACTTGATGCCGCCCGATACGGGGAAAGATGCCCCGAGGTTGATTCGGATGGCCTCAAGCCGCTTCGACTCGCCAGAAGTGCCGGCTACGGCGCCATCCTTCTTCGTTTCCTGGTCTCCGTAAGTCTGCACGTGAACTGAGTAGCTCACGCTTGGAGCCACAATCTTGAAGCTCGCATTCTTGCTGCCCGTGTACTCACCCTTGCCCGTAACGGTGACGGTGGCAGTACCCGCCTTGACGTTGTTTTTGTACGTGAGCGTGAAGTCGGTGCCCTTCGTAAGCTCCTTGCCATTGAGGGTCACCTTCGGAGTCGGCCTTACTGCCTTGCCGGTGTAGGCCTGCTTGGCAATCGACGCAATCGTGGCCGCAGAGATGCTTGTTGAGGACGCCTGCGCCGTGAGGGCCACTCCGTCATCCACAATCTCAACGTCACTCGGCTTCGCGTCCTCACCTGCAACATCGACGGCGGCTGGCGCCACGCTCTCCTCGCTTGTCTCCTGCTCCTCGACGTCGGTATCAACTCCCGTCGGCTCTGTCTCTTCAATCGGGAGCCCTTCATCAATAAGCCCGGTCCCAGAGTCCTCCGTCACGGCAATGGCATCGGTGCCGTCAGCCTCATCGGATTCCTGTGTTTCGACGACCGCCTCCGATGGTTGCTCCCCTTGAGCATGCAGCTCCTCAAATGCCTCTGCCAGTGCGACGTTTGGCACCGTTCCCACCGACACAGCACAAGCGACTCCAAACGCTAGGCCAGCCTTCACAATCTGCTTGACTTTCGTCGTCACAACGTCAGAACGGCCTGCGCCCTGCTCAGGTCGCATCTTCCACTCACGCAAGCCTCTCGCACCAGAATGCTTCGGATACCGATTTGCCATGCATATTCCTCCTCGTGTCCTATTCCGCCTAGCGTCGGATGCCAAACGCATCATATCCTTTCAGCCTTGTTCTAACAAGTTCCCAAATTAGAAGAAGTTTGCGCATATGTGTCAAAGAGAAAGTATGAACGCAACGGTATCTTATCTTGTGTCGCGAATTATGCCCGTTCGATGTGGGAACGTTAACACACCGAAACAACTCTACAATAAGAGACATCGTCCACGTCCTCCTCTCTGACACGCCCGATGTGGACGACTCCTTCCTCACGTTCCCGCCGAATTCCCTTCGGCGGGAACACAGTTTCTCTCGACCGTCGAGGGAGG
>CACXDP010000051.1 GCA_902766445.1 uncultured Coriobacteriaceae bacterium | reverse complement strand
GGGTCTCCCTCGACAGGTCGTCGGCCACGGCCCACTGCCCGAACTCGAGGGTGCGCCACTCCTGCGCCCTGATGGAGCTCGCGTTCGGCGCGAAGCCGCGCTCGGGGCCCATCTTGCCGACGCACGCCCCGGACCTGGTCCTCCACCTGCCGTCCGCGCCCCTCACGGAGGACTGCTCGTAGACGTAGTAGTGCCCGCTTATGGCCTTCACGGTCGTGCCCTGCGGCCTCATGGCCCCGATCCCCTCCGGCACCGCGTACTTCCCGGCCATCCCGACCTCCTTCGCACGCCCCATGAATCCCACCTAAGTTGTATCACCTTCGCACACGGGATGTCAAGGGGACAATCCGCACGTTATCTTCCGCAAAGGCTGGCGGGCACCAGCTCAGAGCCGGTGCCCGCCATGGTTGCGATATGATTATTGATGCTCAGGAGAGATCGATGCCGGGTGCTCCCTACCTAAGAAACCCGATTCTTGTGACTAGACCTTAGCAAGCCGCGGGACTACACGTTCAATAGCACCAACATCACAAATGGCGTCATTACGAGCGTCCTTGTGATAGGGCCAAACACGTCGGGAAAGACGAATCTGCTCAAAGCAATCGCCGACGTTCGGTCCAACTATTACCAATCGGCCTGCACGCTCGACTTCGGCACTGACGACTGCTTTGTCAACGCGGATTCCAGCGATGGCGTCGCGACCTTCGAATACGAGTTCACGTTCGATGGCACCCCAGTTCTGTACCGCTACGAAAAGGGGGGCAGACCACCAGATTAGGGGCGAATCCCTTAGACTTGACGGAATGACGGTATTCGACTGCGACCCCACCGGCAAGCTCGTGGATTCGAACCTCGGACTCGTCGGGGCCCAAAACCTCAACTGGACTTTCTCCGGCGGCTATGCCAGCGCCCTCGCATATGTGTCCAGCAACACGCCAGTGCAAGCAGACAGTGTGCTGGGGAGACTGCGTTTCTTCACGCAAAGCGTGACCATGGCGGTACACGACGGTTGGGGCTCCTCCAGAACCCTACTGAACCACCTCGAGCAGATTGTCGCCAAGGAACTGGTAGGCGACCTTGAGGAGTTTCTTCGCGACTTCGGTATAGATGAGAAGTTGGTGGTCCTCACCGATGCAGACGGCAGTCGATCAATCTATTGCAAGCACGAACGTCCCATCCCATTCGTTCATTGCATGTCGAGCGGGACAAGGACACTCGTGAGCTTGTTCTACATATATCGGGTTCTTTCGCGGGGCACGCTGTACCTGCTTGACGAATTCGACGCGTATTGCCACTTTGAACTCGCCGAACGACTCATTAAGTATTTTGGGACCGAGGCCGGTCGCCAAACCATCTCGACCACGCACAACACGAGCCTGACCAGGAATGATGTCATGCGTCCGGACTGCATCTTTATGTTTGGAAGGGACGGTTCGCTCTGCCCCTTGTCTGAACGCACCTCACGTGAGCTCCGGTTTGGAAACAATGTCGAGCGATTGCTGCGCAACGGGGAGTTCGACTAGGATGCGTCGCCCAAAGCATAATGTATTGCTCATAGTTGAGGGCGCGAAGGATGAGCCTAGGCTAGTCGATTCGTTGTTTAAGGCCTTCGCTCACGATGAAGAATGGCTCATATATTTGTATGGCACCGTTATCCATGACCTCGTCGCATAGATCAATAGTGACTATGACGGGGACTACGACAGTATTGAAATCCGCAAAGTACTTGTCGAAATGTTCCAGACAATCAGCAAGCTGTTCGAGACAAACTGCTATACACCAAGTTCGCAGACGTAATCGCAGCAGCTCTAGGGGTTGTCGCCGCCGCCAGTCATTTTTGCGGTACGCAAAAATGGAAATTTTGCCGCCCGATTTGGGGCAGTTATTTCCTAAATTGCGTACACGTCCTTTTTGCGTAGCGCAGAATGAGAAACTCTCAGAAACTCTCAGCGCTCAACGAACGACGCAATCTCCTGCTCTAGGAGGCGAAACACGTTCGCGACCAGGTATCCGTCCGCAACCGCGTGGTTCAGCCGTACGCTCACGGGCATGACGAGCCTGCCGCCTTCTTCCCTGTATTTCCCCCAATTGACAATGGGCGCGAAGTACAGATAACCGTCCGGCAGCTCGAT
>CACXDP010000050.1 GCA_902766445.1 uncultured Coriobacteriaceae bacterium | reverse complement strand
TCCGGCTTTTGCCGCTCCCGCTAAAGCACAGACGTCGGCCGAGGCTCGCGCAAAGGCAAAAGCGGAAAACGCACGCCTAGACGAGCTGGTCGGACAGCTAGAGGCGGGCAGGACGGAGGTCGATGACCTCGAAAAACAGATTCGCGAGCTTGCGGAGCAGTCCATCGCCGTACAGGGAGACCTCATCGAGGACCGCTCACAACTCAGCTCCATGGTCGAGACCGAATACCGCTGGGGTGGAATGCCGAGCCTCTGGAACATCGCGCTCTCCAGCGAGACCTTCGACGACTTCATATCGCGCCTTTATTACGCAAACAAGGTCACGCAGTGGAAGGCCGATTGCGTCGATCAGCTGGACGAGGACAAGCACAACCTTGACGAGCGTATGAACCAGATCGAGGTAGCGCGAAACGACCGTAAAGCGGCGCTCGAAGGACTTGAGCAGACTTGTGGTGAGCTCAGGGAGTCCATCAGTGCCCTGCTCGAGATGGCTGAGGGCCTGGAGGCAGAGGAGCGCGCAGCCGAGCAAGCACGATTGGCCGAGATTGCGCGTCAGGCTGCCATCCAGGAAGAGCGGGCGGCCAAGGAGCGCCAGCAAGCGAAGGCTGAATCGCAGGTCCGCGATCTCGCTGTGAGGGCGGCAACGGATGCCGCATCCCTTGAGGCAGGAGCCGAGGAAGACGAAGCTCGTGCCGCGGCGGCAAAGATTGCCGCGCAGGAAGCGAAGGACGAGGAGGAGGCAACCTCGCCGAACAAGGCCGACACGGAGAAGCCCAGCGAAGAGAAGCCTGCCCAGAGCGACGACACGTCTGACGAGGACGCCGACGAAGACGATGCTTCGAGTGAGGAAAGCGCAGACGAAGCAACGAATACCGAGACAGATGCTTCACAACCGGAAGATGCGGATGGGACCGAAGGGGCCGACACGGAGAAAGAGTCCACCAACGGGGAAGAGGCTCCCACAGAAGAAGAAGCGAATGGCGAGGAAGACGAAAGCGACCCCGAGCCCGCGGCACCAGCCGAGACGCTTCCTGAGCCTAATCCGGAGCCAGAACCTGAGCCTGCAGCTGAACCAGAACCTGAGCCGGAAGCAGACACTGAGTACACGGCGAGCGATGCCGGCAATTGGATATCATGCATCGCATCAGCCTACAGCATTGCCGACAACACTCCTCCCGGATCGACTGCCACGGCCTCGGGCATTCCTCTTGACGAGTCCGTCCCTACGGTCGCCATGCCAATCTCCAGCAACCCGGCGCAGTTCTACGGCAGCATGATACAAATCGAGTACAACGGCATGACGGTCATTGCGACGGTCACCGACTGTGGCGGCATGGGGGGCGGCAGCCGTGGACTCGACCTCACGCCGGCCGTGTTCCGCGCCTTCGGTGCGGGCAGCTGCGACGAGTGGGGCTTGCGCGAGGTACGCTATCGCTTCTTGTAATGGATAGAGTGGGGTATGCCATGAGCTTTGAAATGCCAACGTACATCGAACCCGACTTTTCGCTTCCGGAGTTCGTGTCGTCTCCAGACGCACGTTGGGAGCAAGTCGCAATTGACGGGGTAGCCCCACGCGGCTATCACAGCACATCGATGTACCCCGAGTATTTCAAGGTGAGTGGCACATGGCAGCTGGCCTGCGAAAGTCGCATGGACTCTTCCGTGGTGCTTCGCAAAGACGGGCGTCTCGACGTGGTGGAGAACCGCAATCTGCGAGCTGGTGACCTCGTGTGCCTCGGACGCACTGAGGACGGCTCGGAAGGCATTTACGTGCATGTCGACGGCTTTCTGGCGCCAGGATCAAAGCGCGCTGCAGACAAGTTCGTCTTTCGCCAGGGACGCAGTCGTGAGACGGCCTTTGCCCGCGACTATGACCGGCTCTTTGAATTGCTGCGCTACGAGCGCGAGCATGGCAAAGTCGTGTGGGTCATGGGTCCGGCTTTTGCCTTCGACCATGACGCTCGCTTCGCCATGCAGCGCATGGTGGAGGCCGGATATGTGGATGGTGTCATGGCTGGTAACGCACTGGCTACCCACGACCTTGAGGCGGGGCTTCTCCACACGGCGCTCGGGCAGGACATCTACACGCAGGAGTCGGTACCCAACGGCCACTACAACCATCTCGATGTCCTCAATGAGGTGCGGCGGTGCGGCTCGATTAAGCAGTTCGTCGATGACCATGGTATCGAGGACGGTATTATGTACAGTCTCGTGAAGAAGGACGTGCCCTTCGTCCTCACGAGCTCGATTCGCGATGATGGGCCGCTGCCCGAGGTTATCGGCGACGCATATGTCGGACAGCTTGCCATGCGTGACATGGTGCGCGATGCGACCACGGTGATCTGCCTCGCTACGATGCTGCATACCATCGCGACTGGAAACATGGTGCCTTCGTATCGCGTTCTTGCCGATGGCACGGTGCGTCCCGTCTTCTTCTATGCGGTGGATGCGGATGAGTTCGTGGTCAACAAGCTCCTTGACCGCGGCAGTCTCAGCGCCACAACCATCGTTACCAACGTGCAGGATTTCATTACCATCGTCGCGCGCGGTCTTGGCGTGTGGTAGGAGGACTCGCTAGGGTCTGCCCCGATGAGGGACGGCCCCTTTTGCGAGCCTATCACACTACAGCCTGGATCCGAAGTTGAGGTATTCTGCGAGGCTCAGCTCATGGAGCGTGTCGTCGAGGCGATGCCATACGCCATCAGTGCCGAGGTAACCGTAGGCGTTGATTGCTTGGGCAGTGAGCCTGCTTCCCAGAAGCGCTTGCTGATACTCACTCAGTGGTGCCCCTACCGCATCGAGTGTCATGGCCCCGAGCAAATCGGCGCTTGTCGACCCACCGTCGAGCTGGGCATCGATTCCTCCTGCCACATCATAGTTCGCCCACATCACGTAGCTCGTGTTGTGAATCCTCTCCGAGTGCGCAAGCTCGTCTTCGTCAGGAAATAGCAGGTCGTTGATCGCCTGCGAGAACCACGGGTGATGATCGCCGTACATCACCACAATCGTTGGCTCGCTCGTCTCCTTGAGGGCTTGCATGAGTCTCTCGAGCGCCCGGTCGGACTCGTCG
Source organism: uncultured Coriobacteriaceae bacterium (assembly GCA_902766445.1). Classification (GTDB taxonomy): domain Bacteria; phylum Actinomycetota; class Coriobacteriia; order Coriobacteriales; family Atopobiaceae; genus RUG440. Next base: position 21,093 of record CACXDP010000050.1, on the reverse strand, counting down.
ATGCATGCCAGGAACTCGTTGAGCTGGAATGTGTAGTCCGCACTCAGGCCGTCGATGCGATAGTTGCGCAGGAGCTCCTCAGGTATGCTTCCTGTATCGTAGCCGCTGTGATTTTGCATCGTGACGTCAAAGACAAAGACGGGCTCGTCCGTTGTCCGGATGAGTTCGAGCGTGCGGTCGTACGTCGCCCAGTCAGAGGTGTGCGTGTGAAACTCCTCCGCCCCCTCAAAGTCCTCGTCTACGAGAAACTCATTGAAGCCAAGCTGCTCGTAGGCACGGTCGCGGTTCCAGTTGGAGGCTAGGTTGGGATGCATGCCTATGGTGCGATAGCCCTGTTCGTTGAGTTGCTTGGGTATGCTGGGAACACCGGAAAGGTCATACATGGCAAAGGGATATTTGGCCGTACCGATGAAGGCAAGTGATCCGTTGGTCAGGAATTCGAACTCGGTGTTGCAGGTTCCCCCGCCAAAGACCGACACTGCCAGGTCTCCGCGTGCGAGCGCCTCTGGTATGCCCTCATGCCAGAACGCGGGACCGGTGTAGCCGTTGCGCAGGCCATCGAAGTTCGAGAGGTCGCAGAAAGTCTCGTTTTGGATGATTACGATGTTGGGGCGCTGGGAGGTGAACTGTGCCTCTCGGGCACTCCTGCCCTCGTTCAGGCCAGTATGCTCCAGATAGCGAGTAGCAAGAGCCGCTTGAGCTTCTTGGGCAGTCTTATCGCTGTAACCATTGGGCGTGCGTATATCTAGGTCCTGCCACGCATAGATGAAAGAGGGCAGGAAGCCTTGCCGCTCGTACCAGTCCTTAGACCACCAGTAATCGAGCTGTGCGCCGAGAACCGCGGCATAGTTGGGAATGAACACGAGTGCGCATATAACCCCGAAAGATGCGAGGCCACGCACGAAGTCACGCAAATACGAGTGCTGTTTGGCCCCGCGCCAGAGAAGCGAACAGCACCCGAGTCCTGCTGAGAGGGCTGCAAACCCGAACAGCATACCGCTGGAGATCTCGTAGGTGTAGCCTCCGCCAACGGACAATGCCGTGCCAAGGGCAAAGATGTCAGAGGGAAGGATTGCTGTGCCTCTAAACTCCAGAACATAGTGTTGGACGATTCCGATGGTGGTGAGGGCTACGAGTCCGAACGCTGGTCCCACGCCACGTCTGCCACAGAGGAACCAGAGACCACAAAGCGAGCTAGCGACGAGGGCAAGCTCTACGGCCCAGAACTGTGGTCCGATGGTGTGGAGCTTTGCGTTACAGCAGCACTCAAGGGCAAGGACACCGAGGACGGAAATGGCAATGAGCAGGAGTGGTAGGGGAGGGAAGCGGTCGTCGCGATGAAGCGTCAGCCTTCCCGAGAGGACGCATACCACACTCATGAGGGCAAGCGCGACAATGCCTGGAGATCCATTGCCGTATGCGTAGCAGACGGTCGTCCCCCCAAGAAGGGCGAGGTGAGGAAGCGTCCAGACAAGGGTCGAGAGCTTCAAGTGACGGTCTGCCTTTCGTGCCGCCATCTCATGACGAATGATGAAGACGAACAATGCGAGGCAGGCGGCAAGGGGTATGAGTCCCCAGATGGGTTGCGCATAGCTTACGTCTACGAAGCGGACATCATCCATGACTGACCCTCTCGCCTAGTTTGCATTATCCAAGTATACACGTGCTGATGTTAAGGTACAGAAAAGCGGCCATCCCTTTCATGTGTCCCTGCCAAATTTTCCGAAAAAAGTTCTTGCAATTGGAGAAGAGGTTCCTTATACTTCTCTTTGTTGCCTGAGCGGCACAAGACATACGGGCGTTTAGCTCAGGGGGAGAGCGCTTCCCTGACACGGAAGAGGTCACAAGTTCAAATCTTGTAACGCCCACCACAAGAGACGCAGGTAGATGGTACATACCGTCTATCTGCTTTTGTTTAGGACACCAGTCGGGTGTTTTCCCCTTTCAGCCGGTTACCTGGCCAAACAATAGACAGATTGAATCACAAAACCTGAAGGACGGCGCAAATCGCGAGACGAAAACGAAGCAACATCCGTATAATCATTCGAGAAGCGGAAAACCGCACGCATCGGCGAGATGCACGCAACCAGAAGGAGAAAAGATGGACATCAATGATTTGTCCCCCGATCTGAGGGAGAAGGCGCGCGCATGCCGCACCGCTGAAGAGCTGTTAGAGCTCGCCAAGGAGGAAGGTATGGATATTCCCGACGAAGTGCTCGACGGCATTGCCGGGGGTTGGTGCGATGAACATGAGTGGGGATGCCCTGCTGATAAGTGCGGCGTCTACGGCATCGGTCGGTAGACCCGCATGGCACCAGCAGCAGATTAATAACACCCATGTAGAGATTACACAGGGCCGAGCATCGTGGCACTTATCCTATTGCCCTGTCACATCATATACTTTGTCTGCTGCTCTGTGGTGAACCGATAGATTAGGTCGGCAAGATCTGGGTTAGTTATGTCCACGGCTTCGTCCATGACACATACGGTACCCGACGCGTTGGCCTGCGCGCCAGGCCATGCATGCTTTTTTCCTGCGCTATTTCACTCCGCCAGCAGCTCCTCCAAGGTCTCGAACAGCAGGTCGGGCTCGACTGGCTTTGACAGGTGGGCGTTCAGTCCTGCCTGCATACTGCGCTGCACGTCCTCGTCGAATGCGTTGGCCGTGAGCGCGATGATTGGGATGGTCTTGGCGTCCGCCTGATCTGAGGCCCGTATGGTCCGCGTCGCCTCGAGGCCGTCCATCTCTGGCATGCGCATGTCCATCAGGATGGCGTCGTAGTAGCCAGGCTCATGAGCTTGGTACATCGTCACGGCAATCTTGCCGTTCTCCGCATGATCGACGTCCATCTCCCGCATGGACAGCACCATCATCATGATTTCCGCGTTGATCACCACGTCCTCGGCAAGCAAAACACGACGACCCCGCAGGTCTGCCTTGGGCCGGACCGAATCGGAGTTCTTCTTGCGGAATGCCGTGCGGAACTCGTCCATGATCGTGCCGGCAAACAAAGGCTTGGAGGCGAAGGTGTCAACCCCGGCCTCACGCGCTTCTTCTTCGATGTCTTCCCAACTATAGGAAGTGAGGACGATGATGGGTGTGTTGTTGCCCACGATCGAGCGAATCTGCCGGGTAGTTTCCACGCCGTCCATCCCCGGCATCTTCCAATCCACAAGGATCAAGTTGAAGTCCTCGCGACGGGTATGGTGAATTCTCACCAGTTCCACCGCCTCTTCGCCGGAAAGAACGGTCTTGCAGGTGATTCCCAAATGGCTCAGAACGAGTCGTGCGTGGTCACACGCGATACGGTCGTCATCGACGACCAGCACGGTCATATCATGAGGATGTAGCTCGAACTCGTCCGCTTCGCTCGTCTTGCGGTCGGCTTGCATCAGGGTGATGGTCACGGTGAATGTCGTTCCCACGCCCTTCTCGCTTTCCACTTCGATGTGCCCATTCATCAGCTCGACGATGCTCTTGGTGATCGGCATGCCCAATCCCGTGCTGCCGAATTGGCTGGTCAAGGAGGAGTCCTCCTGGCTGAATGCATCGAAGATGCGGGGCAGGAACTCCTTGCTTATGCCGATACCGGTATCGCGGATGGTAAAGCGCAGCGTGGCTTGATGGTTCAGCCTATTCACGTCTTCGATGATGAAGCTGATCGTACCGCCCTCCGGCGTGAACTTGACTGCGTTACCGAGGATGTTGATGAGCACCTGGCGAAGCTTCATGTCGTCGCCGATGTAATAGTCCTCGACCTTTCCGACGGTCCGACAGTCATACTGCAGTCCTTTGTCATTGCATTGACCACTGACTATCGTGTTGACCTGTTCCAGCATCTTTGCGAACGAGAACTCCTCGCTCTTGATTGTCATGCGTCCAGACTCGATGCGGCTCATATCCAGTATGTCGTTGATGATTCCCAGCAAATGGTGGGCGGATACTCCAATCCTTTCCAAGTACTCCCGTGTTTGCGCCGAAATCGTCGGATCGTTCAAGGCGATGTTGTTAAGACCGATGATGGCGTTCATCGGGGTTCTGATCTCGTGGCTCATGTTGGAAAGAAACGCCGTCTTGGCCTTATTTGCTAGATTGGCTTCCTCCAAGGCTGCGTTCAGCGACTCCCGCTGTTGCGCAAGTTTGTCCAGCATGTCCTTTTGGTCGGTGATGTCCAAGAACACACCTACGTAGGTAATTGGCGAGCCGTCTGACCGGCGCGTGGGCTTTCCGATAGCACGGTACCAGCGGTAACCCCTGTTCTTTGTGAGCAGCCGATACTCGACGTCATAGGTCTTCTTGCCGGTATAGTCGGCAATCGTCTCGTTGAACGCCTTTAGGACGCGCTCGATGTCATCTGGGTGCAGCAGGTCGGACCAGGATTCCAATACGTTGGGAAAGTCCTCCAGATTGCGGTAGCCCAGCATCCGACGGAACTCGTCGCTCCAGTTGACGTTGGTCATGGCCCCGGACTCGTCGAAGTCCATGGTCCATCTGCCGGAACCGAGCATCTCGTGAATCGTGTCCAGGGATGCCGCCTCGTTCTGGAGCTTGGCGTAGAGCGCGTCACGCTCGTTTGATTCTGTGGTGTGCTCCATGAATTACCCCCTCGCGTAAGTCTGTGCAATATCGTACCCCAAATAACGGTCGTTTAAATCCAGATTTGGCATAGCTGCTCAGCTACTCTGGCGGTGGATTTGCACTGCTTGGGGGGTATTTCAAACAGCATAACATACGCGAAAAGGTATACGATGGCAGGATGGAGTCTGTGACCTGTGCTATCCTCATGGACAGTCGCTATTTTGAGAAAGACAGGACACGATGCTGATAAGACGAATGATGGCTGTGCTTCTTACTTGTTTGCTTGCTTTCGAGCTGTGCGGTTGCTCGGCGCTTGGGGCACCGGCAACAACGGAGGAGCTTCTGGTACGCTATGTGGCCAACGAGAACGTCGACAACTATCGCGCCAAAGTCGATGTAGGCCTTTCCATCAACGCGTTGGGGGTGCGCGCCGCCATACCCATATCGTGCGTTCTGAGCACTGCAAACAGAGTGGCACACGGCACGATCAAGTTGGACCTCTCCTCGCTTGACACGCGCAACTACGAGATGGAGTTCTACGCAGAGCTGCTCGACGATGCAGTCAACTTCTTCATCGGCGCACCAGGCAAGAAAGGAACGAGATGGAAGCTCTGGGCCATCGATACCACGTCAAAGATTGACATATTCACCGTCACTGAGCTACTCGAGGCCGCCGAGCTCACCATGATCGCCAAGGACTCGGACGAACAGGTGTGTTACGAGCTCAGCGTTCCCATGGAAAAAGTCCTTGCAACCGCCTTTGACATCACGGCAGACCCTGCGGAGGTCGGAGGCATGGACGAGCAGGGGATGATGGATGCGGTCAGCAATGACAAGGTCCGCGTCGGCTTCAACGAGGACTGCCTCATGCGCTCGCTCGACACGGGCCTCATGCTCACCTTCAAAAGTCCAGAGACCAACAATGTCGAGGTACGCACGGAGGTCGATGTCTCCGAGACGATTGACGACTACGGCAAGGTCGACCTAACGGAGGTTGCGATACCCAGCGAGGTACGCGAAGAGGCAGTGCCCACCGATGAGCCTGTCGATGTGATCGAGATCATCGGTGCCGACAGTCCGCTTGCCGGTGCGGTTGGCGGCAAAGAAAGGCAAAAGGGGTAGTCTAATATGTCAGCTTACACTGTTGTCGGCCATTGAAACTGGGTGATATCACGTGAAGACGTCAATTGCCATATTCAGGCGGGATCTGCTGAGGTTACTGCACAATCCCATAGCGCTCGTCATCGCAGTGGGCGTATGCGTGGTGCCATGCCTCTATGCATGGCTCAACATCGCCTCGAACTGGGATCCCTACGAAAACACGAGCACCATCCCCGTCGCCGTCGTGAGCGAGGACAAACCCGTAGAGGTGGCCGACATGGGGAAGCTCTGCGTCGGTGACATGATGCTCGAGAAGCTCGCAGAGAACGACAAGATCGGCTGGACGTTCCCCGAGACCGAGGAGGAGGCACTCGACAAGGTCAAGACGGGTACATACTATGCCGCCATAGTCATTCCCGAGGACTTCACGCAGCGACTCACCGGCGTCTTGGAAGGCGAGACGAGCAAGGCTCATCTCAAGTACTATGCCAACGAAAAGGTCAACGCCATCGCTCCCAAGGTCACCGACACGGGTGCTTCTACCGTGGAGACCACCATCGACGAGCAGTTCGTCTCCATTGCGGGGGAGACCATAGCCACAAAGCTCGGAAATCTTGCGGACAATCTGACCAAGGACGTCGGCAAGGCGGCCGACAGCATCGCATCCGCGCTTGACGAGGCGCAGACGGCCCTCGGTAAGGTGGACGGGAAACTTGACGGGCTCACCGACAAGCTCGGCAATGCGCAGACATCGCTTGCGGATGCCTCGGCAAAGCTCAACGGGCTGCAGGGTAAGGGCACCAACGCCGCCGACTCCATAAGCGATGCGCTAAACAACTTCGACCAGACGCGCGCAAACGCGAGCAATCTCATGGCCGACATCTCTGGCGCCCTCGGTAATGCCGAATCCACCATATCGTCGCTCTCGTCACAGACCAGCTACGACGTCTCGTCGCTTGCCGGAGATATTGCATACGCTCAATCGCAGGTCAATGCCGCAATCAGGCAGTTGGAGCGTGACCTTACGGATAACCAAGCACTGACGACCAAGATATCAGAGTCGCTTTCGGTCGTGCGCAACCTCGATCCGCAGGATGACGGTGCAGCGCAGACAAAGACGATTCTGGACCAGCAGCTGAGCGACGAGTACGACGTCCTGGTTGGCATCACCGACTCGCAGGCGGCCAAGCTCGAGGAGCTACGGGGCATCGCCAGTCGACTCGAAGCTACCGCCAACGAGGTGAGGGACTTCTCGCGAAATGTCGATACCAGAGTGCAGAACGCGACGGACGCATTGCAAAAGGCGCAGACAGAGGCCATAACCACCGACCTCAAAGAGATAAACGCCGCGCTCGACTCATTCGTCGCAGTGGGCAAGCAGCTAGAGACAGCCGCCAGGCTCGTCGATCCGGTCGTCTCGCGGACGGCTGATGTCGCGACGCAGCTTGCAAACACAATAGGGCAGACCAACGACGCAATCTCCTCGACACGCGACTCACTCGGCGAGCTCTCAAACACCGTCGATAACTTGACGAAGGAGCTTGAGATCATTCGCGCCTCCGATACCTGGGCGATTCTGAAAAACATGACCACCACCAATCCCGAGGGCGTGAAGGAGTTCTTGGCGGCTCCCGTCGAGGTGAACGAGAACCGCTTGTATCCCGTGCAAAACTACGGAACCGGCGTGGCGCCATTCTTCACGAGCGTCGCCATGTGGGTTGGCGGCATCGCACTCGTGGCCGTCTTTAAGCTCGAGGTGGATGACGAGAAAGTGGGGCGTGTCCGCCCATGGCAGGCGTACTTCGGTCGCTGGTTCCTCTTCGTCATGCTGAGCGCCCTGTGCGCTGTCGTTTGCTGTACGGGAGACCTGCTCCTCGGCATCCAGTGCGAGTACCCCGTGGCGTTCTACCTGAGCGCGATCGTGGCCTCGTTCGCCTTCGTCAACGTCATCTTTGCGCTTTCGGTGGCCTTCAAGCACCTTGGCAAGGCCATCGCCTTCACCCTCATCATCCTGCAGGTGCCAGGATCGGCCGGCATGTATCCCATCGAGATGATGCCGCCCTTCTTTCAGGCGATTGGCCCCTGGCTTCCCTTCACCTATTCAAACAACGCCATGCGCGAGGCAATCGCGGGCTTCTATGACGGGAACTTGGCCTTCAACCTCATCATGCTGCTCATGTTTGTACCGATTTCGATTCTGGTGGGTGTCACCGCACGCAGCCACCTGGTAAACATCAACGCATTGTTTGACCGTAAGCTACGCGAGACCGACCACCTCATGGTGACCGAAGCCGTCGCCATCGAGGACGACCGATTCCGCTTGGCAACCGTGGTCAAGGCCATGCGCGACCCTGAGGAGTATCGTGAGATATTCGAGGAGCGCAGCGCCGCCTTTGAGGCAGCCTATCCAAAGCTCATAGCCCGAGGCATCGTCGCACTGCTTGCCATACCACCGGTGCTCTTTGCGCTCGCTCTCGTGCTCGACACAAAGCTGCCGCTCATTGCAGGCCTCGCTCTCGCGCTCATTGCAATCTACGTCTACATCATCGTCGTTGAGTACTTCCACGACCGCATAACGCGCAAGCGTACCCTCACGAACTTCTCGCCAGAGGAGCTCGATGAGGCTCTCACAAAGACCCTGCGCGACGAGCTCATGCCCTACGCCTCCATCGATGCGATTATCGAGAGGCGTCGCGCACGCCAAAGCAAGGGCTTCGTCGGAAAGGTACATCAGCACGTTGCTGAGCGTATCGAGAAGGCAGTATCTGAAGAGACCAGAGACAGTGACCGTGACGAAGCGGATTCTTCGAAAGGAGGCGATGCCCAATGAGGAAGATATTCGCCATTCTGAAGCGCGACATCCAGCACGTGCGCGGCAATGCCATCGCACTGCTCGTCATCATGGGTCTGGCCATCTTGCCCTCGTTCTACGCTTGGTTCAACATCGCGGGCGGCTGGGACCCCTATGGCAACTCAGGGCAGGTCAAGGTCGCCCTTGCCAACTCTGACGAGGGCATCGAGGGAAGCATCTTGCCGTTCCAGATAAATGTGGGTGAGCGCGTGGTCACCTCGCTCACCGGCAGCACAAAAATCGGCTACGTGGTCACCGACGAGGATGACGCCGTCGATGGCGTGCGCTCAGGCCAGTACTATGCCGCCGTGATCATACCAAAAAACTTCTCATCCAACCTCTTGAGCGTACTCACAAAGACACCCGAGCACCCCCAGCTTGACTACTACGTGAACGAGAAGCGCAACGCGATTGCCTCGATTGTGACGGGCAAGGCATCGGGTTCCGTGCAGAACATGGTAAACGAGGGCTTCACCAAGGCGGTCACCGAGGTGGCGACCGACCTCTTTAACGAGGCTTCGAGTCTTGTAAACAACGATGATGTGGCCATGATGGGCACGAAGCTCAACAATGCACTCGACAACGCCATCACCGCCATCGGTCGCTCTTCCTCGGACATAGAGGCATACAAGAACGTCATAGCTTCGATTCGAAGCGTCATGACATCCTCGACGACTATTCTGGGCGAAGGCTCCTCGTCACTTGACGTCGCGGGTTCTCTGTCAGGCGCGGCAGACGGTGTCCGTACGCTCGATTCGGTTGCTACGCGAGCCAAGGATTCGGCAAGCTCCGCAATCGACGCGGGCAAGGGCTCCGTAGATGACGTGAGAGCGGCATTAGACGACGCCTTCGCGGTTGCTGGCGACAAGACCGACCAGCTCGTTGATGCGCTTACACGCGCCAACGACATAGCAAAGACCCGCAGGGACGAACTCGTGGAATTCCGAGGCAAACTCGACAACCTCAACGGCGAGATTCTCTCGCGCCAAGCGAGCTTTCGTGACCTAAGCGCGGCCTTGCGGGTGTCAGCTGACATATCCGACCTGCTTGAGAGGGCGGACAATGCGATTGGGTATCTCAACGAGCTGATAGACTCGCTGGATCGTACCTTAGGCGACGTCTCGACGACCAAAGAGAATGCGCAGCAGGGTCGCACGCAGCTGCAGGACCTTGTCGATAGCGCCGAGGGTGCTATCGAGTCCATGCGCACGAGCTACAACGACAATCTGAGTGGCTCGCTCGACAACCTCGCAAACACGATAGATACTTCAGCAGCCAAGGCAACAGAGGTCTCGGACTCCCTCAAGACCGAGTCAGACAAGCTCTCGTCTTCCATAACGGAGGCAAGCGGGGACCTCGAGGAGTTGGAAGGTGCGCTTGGCAACGCCGCAAAGAAGCTCGGCAAGGTGTCCGACAAGCTCGAGGGCCTTCGTGACAAGCTTTCCGGGGCACTCTCGTCAGGCGACATGGATCTCGTGCGCACCATAATGGGCGGTGATGCGGCATCGCTCGTGAGCTTCCTCTCGGCACCCGTGCAGCTCGATCGCGAGGCGTTCTTCCCAGTGGAAAACAACGGCTCCGCGATGACGCCATTCTACACGACCATGGCACTCTGGGTGGGCGGCACACTCATGGGCCTTGTCATCTACGTGGGCATTTCCAAAAAGGCCGAAGAAGAGATCGGGGCCTCGCCACGACACGCCTACCTCGGACGCCTCGCGTTCTTCCTCTGCGTGGGTGCCCTTCAAGCCACCATACTGCTTCTGGGCGACCTCTATTTCCTGGGCGTGCAGTGCGAGAACCCGCTGCTCTTCCTGCTCACCGGCTGGTTGGCCTCCACGGTGTTTATAAGCATCATCTACGCGCTGGCCACGTCGTTCGGCGATGCCGGCAAGGCGATTGCCGTGTTCATCATGGTGCTGCAGGTGGCAGGTTCCGGTGGTACGTTCCCCGTACAGATGTTGCCGCCGCTTTTCCAGATGGCATATCCATTCCTGCCCTTCGTTCACTCCGAGAACGCTTTCCGTGCCGCCATGTTTGGCGTCTACAACAACGACTGGGCCATGTCGATGGGTACCCTTGCCTTGTTCCTCATCCCAGCGCTGGTTCTTGGCTTGCTGCTTCGCAAGCCCTTCGTTCCCGTGAACGAATGGATTGAGGAAAAGATGGAGGAGACGAAGCTCATGTGAGTTGACATTATAACCGCTTGCATGACAGAGCCATGTGCGTTGAGAAAGGGTGAGTAGCTTGACGTTAAGAGACCTTGAGGTAGGCCAGAGCTGTATCGTGGAGCGCGTGGGCGGCGAGGGGTCGCTGCGCCAGCACTTCTTGGACATGGGCATCATTCCTGGGGTGCGCGTGACGCTCATCAAATTCGCCCCCATGGGCGATCCCATGGAACTGCGCATCCACAGCTATGAGCTCACGCTGCGCCTTGCAGATGCTGAACAGATCGACGTGCGTCCCCTGACCGCGGCAGACGAGGAGGCAGTCGTGACGGCGGAGGCAGTCGATGTCGCGACGGATCAACTGCCACGTCCCGAGTATGGCGAAGGCGTACCTGGGCAAGCGGCCGCAGAGCCACTGCCCGACGACGCGACGCTCACGTACGCGCTTGTCGGCAACCAGAATTGTGGCAAGACGACCCTCTTTAACCAGCTCACGGGGTCAAACCAGCATGTGGGGAACTTCCCCGGCGTGACGGTGGACCGCAAGGACGGTGTCATTCGCGATTACCAAAACACCGTGATCACTGACCTCCCCGGCATCTACTCGTTTTCGCCGTACACCAGCGAGGAGCTGGTGAGTCGCGAGTTCGTGCTCAACGAGCATCCCCTGGGCATCATCAACATCGTGGACGCCACCAACATCGAGCGCAACCTCTATCTCACCATGCAATGCCTGGAGATGGGGATTCCCACGGTGGTTGCGCTCAACATGATGGATGAGCTCACGGGCAATGGCGGCTCGGTGGACATCAACCGCATGGAGTGGATGCTCGGCGTGCCGGTGGTGCCCATCTGCGCGGCTACCGGCGAGGGCGTCGAGGAGGTCGTGCGCCATGCGATACATGTAGCCAAGCATCGGGAAGCCCCTGCCCAGCCTGTCATTGACCTGCCCGGAGAGGATGACGACGTCTTGCGCCGTTGTCACCAAGCTGTGACAAACATCATCTCTGCGCGTGCCAAGGCGGCGCAGTTGCCCGTGCGCTTTGCTGCGAGCAAGATCATCGAGGGCGACGAGCCCCTCATCGAGCAGCTGAAGTTGAGCGAAGACGAGAAGGGTGCCATAGCCCACGTCATCCGCCAGATGGAGGCGGAGCGCGGACTTGACGCGAGCGCAGCCATCGCCGACATGCGGTTCCAGCTGATCTTCCACATCTGCGACACCTGCGTGGTAAAGCCCCACGAGAGCAAGGAGCACCAGAAGAGCACGAGGATCGACCGTATCCTCACGGGTAAGTGGACGGCCATTCCCTGTTTCATCGGCATCATGGCTGCCGTCTTTGTGCTCACCTTCAACGTGATTGGTGCTTGGCTGCAGGAGAAGCTCGAGGTCCTCATAGACATGGGTACAACTGCCGCTGACGCCGCACTCACAAGGGCGGGCGTCAGCGAGGCTCTTCACAGCCTCCTCATCGACGGCGTTTTTGCAGGTGTGGGCTCAGTGCTCTCGTTCATGCCGATCATCCTCGTGATGTTCCTCTTCCTCTCGCTGCTTGAGGACTCCGGCTACCTAGCTCGAGTGGCATTCTTTATGGACAAGCCGCTGCGCAGGATCGGCCTCTCGGGTCGTTCCATCGTGCCCATGCTCGTGGGCTTCGGCTGCACGGTACCTGCCGTCATGTCCACCCGCACGCTGCCCTCCGACCGCGACCGTCGCATGACCATCCTGCTTACGCCCTTCATGAGCTGTACCGCCAAGCTGCCCATCTACGCGTTCTTTGTGGCGGCATTCTTCCCTGGGCAGGGCGGCCTCGTGATGACCTTGCTCTACCTGCTGGGGATTGGCCTCGGCATCTTGGTCGCGCACTTCTACAACCGCACCATCTTTAAGGGCGACCCCACGCCACTCGTAATCGAGCTTCCCAACTACCGCATTCCCAGTCCCAAAAACACTGGCCAGCTCATGTGGGAGAAGGCCAAGGACTTCCTGCAGAAGGCGTTCTCGGTCATCCTCATTGCCACCATCGTGGTGTGGTTCCTTTCGCATTTCGACGCAGGCCTTAATCTGCTTGCCGACGAAGATGCCGAGCAGAGCCTGCTAGCTGCCATCGCCGGACTCCTCTCGCCGCTGCTCAGCCCCGTGGGACTGGGCGATTGGCGCATCGGGACCTCGCTCATCAGCGGCTTCATGGCCAAGGAGAGCGTCGTCGCCGTGATGGAGCAGCTCTACGTGCCCATGGGTGGCGTGGCTTCTGTCTTCACGACGCTGCAGGCATCTTCCATGCTGGTATTTGCCCTGCTTTACACGCCTTGCGTGGCTGCCATGGCTGCCATCAAGCAGGAGTTGGGGACCGGCTGGGCCGTGCGCGTGGGCGTGGGCATGTTCTTGCAGGCGTGGCTTGCCGCGTTCGTGGTACGACTCGTGGGCCAAGCCTTGGGCTTAAGCTAGACGAACGGTGGCATTGGGATGAACGCGGGAGACATCGTAGTCATGGTTACCTTGATTGTGCTAATCGCATTGGCGATATGGCTCATGCGGCGTTCGCGAACCAAGGGCGGATGTGCCTGCTGCCCTCATGCTGGCCAATGTGAGAAGCGTCACTGAGAGTATTGTTTTAGGACCCCTCCCTGCATACGGGAGGGGCTTTTACTAAATGGTTGGCAGGCATTAGTGTACATTTGGGTTTGTGAAGGCAGCAAAATCCCAGATAACAGACAGTTTTCAGGTTCAAATGTACACTGCGTAAAATAGCCAGTGTACATTTGAACCTGAAGATTTCCCGTCAACTGGGGTTTTGTGAATCTTTCAGTCGCAAAGGTACACTAATTTTGATGCAATCCGCCGCGCTTAGCCGCAAGCCATGCGCGGGGCGACCCCGAACAGCCTTCTGGTACCTCAGAGGTCGTCTTTGTATCAGAATATTTGCTGGACACGTACGTTTACGTTATGCTGTGAACGCTCGAATCTCACGATTGGATGGAGCGGACCATGAGAGAGCTATATCTTGCGGACAAGTATTACTACTATTGGGTTAATCCTGGCGGACGGGCGCCCATCGTGGAGTGGGAGGTCATCCTTTCGCAGGACGTCGATGAGGCGTCGCTCGCTCGCGCGGTCGCGGCTGCGATGGTCGCGCACACCACCTTTCGCACGCATCCCATCATCGTGGACGGACGACCGCGACACGAGCTTCTCGGCATCGAGAACGTGCCCGTCTTCGAAGATGACGGCACCGTCCGGCGCATGGGAACGGCTGACACCCATGGCTACTTATTTTACATTGCTTGGAAGGGGCGCCGAGTCGCGTTGCGCTACTTCCACAGCATCGCAGACGGACGAGGTGGCCTCGCGTTCATGGGTACGATGCTGCGATGCTACCTCAACGAACTGGGCATTCTAGACCGCGTGACTCTCGTTCCTGACAGCTCGGACACCCGCCCAACCTTCGAGCACATCTTGGAGCGGATGGAGGACGTGCCAGCTTATGGCAAGTTCGATCCTCGGAAACACGACATCTTCAGCATGCCGATAGATCGATATTCACGCGAGGGCACCTTGCAACGCGTGCTGGAGATCGACGTACCGCTTGCTCCGCTGCTTGGTCTTTCCAAGCGTAGCGACAGCTCCGTGGTCCCCACGCTGCAGGCCCTCATCGGCCGAGCCCTGCGTACGACCTATGACGTGGGGGAGCGCACCATCGTGGCGTACACATCCATTGACACGCGCCGCGTATTCGGCCTCGAGTCGGGCGGCAATGGCGCGACACACTTCTCGGTCCCTTACATGGCGAAGCTCGACCGCTACGACCTTCCCAAGCGCGCGATGGTATTGCGCGGCGCATTGGACCTGCAAACCCTACCGGAAAACATCGCCACGGAGATAGCGAACAATATGGCTGGCGTGGCCGAGGGCGAGGCGACGCCCTATCCCATAGAGGCGATCACTGCCTCCATAGAGTCATCGGTGCTCGAGAACAGCAACGCCATCTACACCTATGCCATATCCTACCCGGGCAAGGTGAGCCTTCCCGACGAGATCGTGCCATACGTACAAGAGGTGCGCACCAGCGTGAGCGCCTACACCCTGCCGTTCTCCATCGAGGCGTGTGAGTACCAAGGCACCGTACGCATGGTCTTTACCCAGAATTTCGTAGATGACGATCCGGTACGTGCTATCTACCAAGAAATCTCCCGCGAGGTACCCGGCACCGAGTTTGTCGATAGGGGAGAGCGCAGCTACGACGAGCTGCGTCTGGAAGACCTCGAGCACCGCTAGGCAGCTGCCCACGGGGAGTACCCCTCGTGGGCACCTTTCCGTCGAGGGACACGATTCCTCGATTGGGTTCCTTGGACCCAAGCAGCAGATACACAGGCGCGGGCATCGGAGGCGGTTACCATGCGGCGGGAGGCAGCATCAACATCAGCTCGGACGCCGTGGTTCAAACGACGGCAGGCGTGCTTCCCTCCGATGAAGTTCTGAATAGGGCGGCCATCTTGGCGGGCATCACCTACAAGGCACCTCAGTCTGACTGGCATAGCTACGCGATTGGCAATGGTGCAGGAGCTACGGGCGGCAGCACGATAGTGATCTATAAGGGGATGTGCGCAACTGCTTGGATTGACCTCGACGCTATTCCCAACGCTGCCTCAACGACGGGAACGGGATATGACTTCACGCCCGTTCCGAGCCAGCAAGCCATGACTCCCGCCGGTGCTGGTGATCCGATGGGTCTGCAACTCGTGCAGCAGCGTAACTACGCTCTGGTTGCGCCGAGCCACTCAATCGTGTTTGATGCCAACGCCGATGACACTACTGGAACGATGGACCCCCAGGCCATCATCGTCACGCAGGCGACTCGACTCAACAAGAACGCCTATCAGCGGGAGGGCTACAGCTTTCTCGGGTGGGCGACACGGTGGCAGAGTACGTAAAGGCCTTTGACGAGCGCCTGGCCGCCGACCCCGAGGCCTTCGAGCTGGAGATGGTCGAGCTGGTCCACGCCCTAGCCGACTACGGCCACTACGCGCAGCCCTACATCTCGGCCCGAAACGGCTGGGAGGTCGGCGCGGACTACGCGGAGATGCCGGGCGAGAGCGAGCTCGGGGACGATGCGGTCGCCGAAGCCCGCGAGGCCTGCCAGCCCTACGCCTGTGCTTACGACATACCAGCCGTCTCGTTCGTCCAGGCCGTCTTCGCGAGCCAGCGCCTGCAAGGCGATGCCGACGCGCAGCGAATGGCGACCGGTCTCTGGCGCTACTGGGTGGCAGCCAACGCCTACGCCCAGGCGCACCCCGAGGACTAGGATTAGCGCTATAATGTTTGCTGTTGGTCGTGGCGACACGACCAACAGCATCGAGTACCGACGACCCTGTAAAGACAAGGAAAAGCAACTGGAGGGACACATGTTTAGAAAGACAGCAGCGTTGTCTTGGGCGCTCGTCTTGGCACTCGCCGCCGGGGCACCGATGTCTGCCCTAGCGACTGAGGATGTCTCAGACGAAACAGTCCTGGACACCCAGACCGAAATCATCGACATAGCCGAGCAAGGCACGAGTTCCGGCTCCGGCGCCAGCGAGAGCGGCAATAACAATAGCAGCAATAACAACGGCGTCAGTCGCGCGAGCTCACCCGTCAGCTCGACTGGCAGGACCATCACCACCACGTCAAAGACATCGACCCCATCTACGGGCGACCCTACGTCTGTAATCGTCCCTGCTGCCCTGGCGGCAGCCGCGGTTGGTGCTTTCGTGGTGGCCAAGGCGAGGCGTGATTAATCATGGCATGGTTGGCTAAGCATGCGCAGAGGAGGAAACAAAACATAGCTGAGAAGCAAGCAGAGATGAACGATGAGCAGAAGGCCGGAGCAGCCAAGGAAGAGACCGTGAAGCTCGAGAAGTCCGACGTGGACGAGGTCGCTGGCGGTGCTAGAAGGAAGCCTATCGTGACGCCTGAGATCTGATGTGTCGAAGGGGGATACTCCCCTGTCGACAGAGCATGGCATGGCGCCGGTTGACGAAGACCATGAGCTGGGCGACAGGCATGCTGCCTCCCGACTTCGTCTTGAAGGAGAACGTGGAGAAGAACGACCTAGACTTCGTGGCTCCGGACAGTACCCAAGCCGCCAAGGTGATCGGTCCAGGTGGAGACCGCTTTATTGCGTATAATGCTAACGTTATTCCCAGAAAACCATGACCATAACAGCCAAGATTTCGTTGGGTGCGACGTACATCCCGAAATCGGAAACGGAGACTGGCTATGAGGGCGGCCTATCGAAAGATCGGGTTCGATATACGCGGACACGGCGAGGACGAGCCAACTTTCGCCACCCACGGCATCCTAGAGGGCAAGGACCTCGCGGAGCTTATCAAGGACACGCGAAAGCGCTACCCACAGATCAGCGAGCTGGGCCTGCATGGAGAGTCGTTCGGTGCTTCCACCACCATCGAGGCGCTAGCATATGAGCCAGATGTCGACTTCGCGGTGTCGGACTGCGCGTTTGCCGACCTCAAGAGCGTGCTTGTGCAGAAGCTCAGTTCGGCGCACATGCCAGGATTCCTCGTGCCCCTCGCAGACATTGGCGTCCGCGTTCGCTACGGGTATTCTTTGGACGACATGCGACCGATTGACGCTCTGGATGGCAACACCGTCCCGATTCTCTTCATTCAGGGAGATTCGGACACCATAGTGCCGCCGCAGAGCGCACGTGAGCTGTACGATAGGGCAACGAGCAAACGCGAGCTTCACTATGTCGCAGGTGCTGACCACGCAGAATCCATCCTCGTGGCGCCTGAGGAGTATCGCGAGGTAGTCGAAGGTTTTTTGGGTCATTTGGAGGCAACGGACCTTGAAGGGAGCACGAAATGAAGAAGAAAGACACGTGGTTTGGCCGCTTGACCGCATGGTTGATGGTGGTGTGCCTGATATGTCAGATGGCGCCAGCGGCAGCGATTGCAGAGGCCATAGAGGTCATAGAAACGTCGACCATCACGGAAGTGGAGACGCCATCCAAGGTTGATTCTCCCGCGCTCACGGTCCAAGACGGGTCCTCGGGAGAATCCTTCGACATGGTAACGGACACGCTTACGCGGGACGTAATTGGCATGGAGGGCACAAGCTACAGCGACTGGTCCTATTTATCTAGTGAATCCATGATTTCATATGTAGGAAACTCTGGCGGAGATCACAACTCGATTCAGCTGCGCAGCGATCACTCTAATGCCTTTTCCGGTATTGTCACCACCACCTCCGCAGGAATGGCGCAATCGATCGTCGTCGATTGGAACGCCAATACCACATCCGGACGCACGCTGAACGTCTACGGCAAGGACACGGAGTACGAAAACCCGATGGACCTCTACTCCGATGATACTTGCGGCACGCTCATCGGGACCATCGTCTATGGCGAGACCACGGCCTTCACGATTCCGTCGGGCTATAGCTACATCGGTCTGCGCTCCGCGAGCGGTGCGATGTACTTGAACTCCATCTCCATCACGTGGGCAAATGAAGACCCCACTGCCATCCAATACGCCGTTAACGTAAATCCCAGCGAACACGGCATCGTAACGGCAAGCAGGCAAACGGCTCCCGAAGGCGCGCAGGTCGCCCTCATCGTGGACGCACAAGACGGCTACATGCTTGACATGCTGACCGTTACCGACGATAACGACATCGAACTCGTCGTCACCAACAACGCATTCTATATGCCTGACTGCGACGTAACGGTCGACGCGACGTTCGTGCGCCTGCCCCCGGTGGCATACCTTGACGAACGAGGCGACATGCAAGACACGGGTGATGATTATTATCACGTGCTTACTTCAGACTCCGTTACGGCAAGCAACAACACGTTGACGGCAGGCTGGTGGGTTGTGACCGAAGACGCCAAGATAAGCCCTTGCCTTACCGTCGAGGGCGACGTGCGCCTGATACTCGAGGACGGGGTTACCCTCAATGCATATCAGGGCATCAGGGTAACCGGCAACAACAACCTTACCATCTACGGCCAGACAGAGGGTACCGGCACCTTGGTCGCCAAAGGTGGAACCAATGCTGCGGGCATCGGCGGCAAAGGGGGCGAGTCCGGCGGAACGATCACCATCAACGGAGGCACGGTCACAGCTACAGGCAGCAAGGGAAGCGGCATCTATCAGTACTCAGCTGGTGGAGCAGGCATCGGTGGGGGCAACTCCGGTTCTGGCGGAACGATCACCATCAACGGAGGCACGGTCACTGCCACAGGCGATGCGTGCAGCGCGGGCATCGGCGGCGGCTCCTACGGAGAAGGCGGAACGATCACCATCAACGGAGGCTCGGTCAACGCAACGGGAGGTGGATACCAGACTTCTCCAGAGATTGCCGGAGGCGCGGGCATCGGCGGTGGGACAGAAAAACGTGGGGGCGTAGTCTGCATAACTGGTGGACAAATCACGGCGCAAGGAAGTACCGGGGCGGCAGGCATCGGCCCTGGCGGTGATTGTCGGAGTGAAGACGACAACTATGGTGCTATCACGCTTTCTCTCTTCAAGGACACCGATTTCGTTACTGCCAATACCTACATGAACAGTCACGGAAAGAGCTCGAGCATTACCGTAGCCTATCCCGATGGCTCCGAGGCCTTCGTGAGGGACGCGGATGACGAAACTGCCACCTACTCCGGCACGCTCAGCAATGACGACATCGCCGCCATCGCTGGCAAGAAGCTCGTTACGGCAATGCTCCCAACCCTCATGTCAGCCTCTCTTACGCTCTCCGGCACCATCGGTGTTAACTACTTCATGAATCTCTCGGGATTGAAGGTTGATGACTTGGACTCGACCTATATGGAATTCACGGTCGGATCTGGCGCCAAGCAGGTCACGCACATAGCGCACTTCGACCCCCTCAGCAAGGACACAAAGGGTGCTTGCTTCGGCTTCACCTGCCCCACGACCTCCATCCAGATGGCCGACCCCATCGAAGCGACATTCCACTACCAAAGTGGAGACGAAGACAAGGAACTCACACTCGAAGAATACTCCGTGAAGGCATACGTCGAGGCGTTTGACAGATATCAGGCCGAGCATGCCACCGACGGAAAGGCTCACGATGCCAAGACGGCTGACCTCGTGCACTCGATTGCCGACTACGGTCACTATGCGCAGCCCTACCTCGCCGAGGCAAACAAATGGACCATTGGTTCTGACTACGCGGGGATGGATCTGTACTATACCGAGACGTACGAAGGGGATGACATCACCGCAGCTCTTGCTGATTACGCACCGA
This sequence comes from uncultured Coriobacteriaceae bacterium, assembly GCA_902766445.1. GTDB lineage: Bacteria > Actinomycetota > Coriobacteriia > Coriobacteriales > Atopobiaceae > RUG440. Next base: position 1,132 of record CACXDP010000050.1, on the reverse strand, counting down.
CGAAAGACATCGATGGCACCGCGATACGCTCCACAACCATGAGCCTGAAACTAGAATCCGGTACCACGGTAGAGGCGACTATCGCGCCTCAGGAGGGCACATCCTTCACCGATGACGACGTCGCGGCCGTAGAGGCCACGTTCGCAGATGGCAAGGAGCCAGAGATTACTCTGCAGCGCGACGGTCGCATCTCCGTGCGTGTGAACGGCGTTTCGGCACATCAGTTGGGAACACAACTCAAGGTAACGTATGACGGCAAGCAAGTCCTGTCTCTGAGCGCTCTCTCATACGCAAAGGCAGTGCTCGATGGAAGTGGCGTCGGGCAGAGTGCAAAGAATGCCATGTGCGCCCTCTACGCATACTTCGATGCCACCACTTCATACATAGCCGGATAGGTGTTATTGACAATCCACTGGGAGTACCCCTTATGGGCACATCGGGCATCAAACGGCTACAATGGTCATAGTCTGACAGGTATCGGCAAGAACGTGGAACGGAGTAGAGGTGGCAGACGAGAAGCAAAGCTTGAGCAAGAACGACGTGGACGATGTGGCAGGCGGCGCAGTTGAGGTGACGGTCAACAAGACCAAGCTGCGCAAGATTGCCATAGACGCCAAGGGCAGCGGCAAGACGCTCGATTGGGCCCTGCAATACTGCAACACCGAAGAAGAGTGCCAGTTCGTGCGCTACATCTGGAATGGCCTTTCGTAAATATGAGTGTTTCCTGCTAATATGAGCATATCTACAAGAGCGCCATCACGCGCAGAGGAGAGGAGTCCCCACCCATGAACGTTCTGGTCATCAACGCAGGAAGCTCATCGCTCAAGTTCCAACTGCTCGACGTGGACACGCGCGAGGTATACGCCAAGGGCAACTGCGAGCGCATCGGCATCGACAACGCCTTCGTGGGTTATGAGTCCATCGCGGTCGAGGGCAAGCAGCGGATCGACGCGGAGCTGCCCGACCACAAGACGGCTATGCAGTACGTCATCGACATCATCGCCGCCACCGGCAAGGACTTCATCGGCATCGGGCACCGCGTCGTTCAGGGTGGCTGGTACTTCCCCGAGTCCAAGGTCGTCACCGACGAGTCCCTGGGTTGGGTGCGCGAGGTAGCGCCGCTGGCACCGCT
>CACXDP010000049.1 GCA_902766445.1 uncultured Coriobacteriaceae bacterium | reverse complement strand
TGTGTGCATTTGGGAGGAACAGCATGAAGTCTCTGAACACCATAATGCTTGACCGCCGTCATGTCGTTGCGCTCGGGCTGGGGACAGCCGGTACGCTTACCCTCGCTGCATGTGGTGGCGGTGGCTCGGACGATGCGGCGACCGAGGCAGCCGATGATTCCGCTACTGGGGAGGCCTTGGTGGACGAGCAAGAGGCGCCTGAGGTCGATGCCGCGGCGTTCGACGCGCTCCTTGCCAAGGGCCCCGTGGCTGCCGATGATGCCGTCGAGGCGAGCGAGTGGGCGAGCAAGGTGAAGAAAGCCGACGAGTTGCGCGTGGGCGGAGTCGAGACCTCGACGTTCTTTAGTCTGCGCAACATCGACGACGGCCATCTGCGTGGGTTCGATGCGGGCCTGTTCCAGCTGCTCGCTCGCTACATCACCGGTGACGAGAGCAAGTACAGCTACACGCAGGTTACGTCTGACACGCGCGAGTCCGTCCTACAGAATGATACCGTCGACGCCGTCTTTGCCACGTACTCCGTGACGCCTGAGCGTCTGGAAAAGATTGAATTTGGTGGCCCGTACTACACGTCGCAGCAGTCCATTCTCGTCGCCAAGGACAATACCGACATCAACGGTCTGGACGACCTTGCGGGCAAGAACGTCGCAGTGCAGTCAGGATCTACCGGTCCTGGAATCATGGAGTCACTCGCACCCGATGCGGTACTCCAGGAATTCAGCACGGACGAGGAAGCTCGCACTACGCTCGAGCAGGGTCGTGTGGACGCTTACGTTATCGACAACACGATGCAGATGGGTGCTGTCGCACGCAACCCGAGCAAGTACAAGATCGTTGGCGAGCCGTTTGGCCCCATCGACCCGTATGGCATCGGTCTGCCCAAGGGCAAGACGGATGCCGTCGAGTTCGTGAATGCCTTCCTCACTGAGATTGAGAAAGCCGGGCTGTGGGCTGAGCTCTGGCAGATCAGTATAGGCAATCGTATCGGCCAAACCGATGCACCTGAGCCTCCCGCCATCGGCAAGTTCGAGTAGCAAGATAGTTGCCGCGCGGGACAGACGACTTGGAGCAAGCGGTTCCTGTTGTCTGTCCCGCTTTTTCATTTGTCCCGTTGTTTCGCGCGATAGGAAGGAGTTGCGATGGGTTACGCCGAGCTCTTTGCAGCGTACGGCGAGAAATACCTACTGGCGATATTCGAGACGCTGAGCATGACGGTGCTCTGCTTTGCAATCGCCATGGTGATCTCGGTGCTTGTCACAGTGATGCGCGTCTCCCCGATCAAGCCGCTTCGCTTGGTGGGTGACCTGTACGTGCAGGTCTTTCGCAACATTCCGGGCGTGGCGCTGCTCGTCATCGTGGCGTATGCTTTGCCTTATCTTAAGGTTCTGATGCCTTGGAAGGTCTGTGTCGAGGTGGTGGTCGTGCTGCTCGCCTCGGCCTTCGGCTCCGAGAACTTCATGACAGGTATCAACGCCATCGGTGTTGGGCAGATTGAGGCGGCTCGTTCCATCGGTCTCACCTTCACCCAGACGATGACAAAAATCGTGATACCCCAGGCGCTGCGCTCTGCCGTGCTTCCCATGACGAACCTGCTCATAGCCACGATGCTCACGACGGCGCTTGGCTCGCAGGTGCCGCTCAACCCGCAGGAACTGACCGGCCTCGTGAGCTTCATCACCACGCGCGAGACGGCTATTGGCATTCTGCCCTTCACCGTCTCGGCTGTCATCTATGCGGGCTTCTCTGTGCTGTTGGGCCTTGCGGGCAATGCCATCGACCGGAAGGTGAGGGTCATACGATGAGTGCACATACTGTCTCCATGCGTGATGCTCTCTACGAGGCTCCCGGTCCAAAGACACGCCGTCGCACGCGCATAATCACCGGCATCTCGCTCGTACTCGTGGCCATCGGCGTGGGGCTCATCGTGCGACAGTTCTACGTCACCGGACAGCTCGATGCCAAATGCTGGTCATTCTTCCTGAGGCAAGGCACGTGGCGCTATCTCTTTAACGGTTTCCTCGGTACCATGCGGGTCGCTGCGACAGCCGGTGTCATCTCGCTCGTACTCGGTGTCGTCTTCATGCTCGGACGCACGAGCGGCATCAAACCGCTTGAGGTCATCTCACGCGTAATCATCGACTTCTTTCGTGGGGTGCCGAGCCTCCTGCTCATCTACTTCTTTTATCTGGCTTTGCCACAGTACGGCTTGCGTATCTCCGCGTTTTGGATGATTACGCTCCCCGTCGCGCTCGCCGCCTCGGGCGTGTTGGCCGAGGTCTTTCGCGCAGGTGTCAACGCCGTTCCGAAAGGTCAGACGGAGGCGGCGCTCTCCATCGGCCTTACGCCGGGCAAGACGATGTTCAAGATCATCCTGCCGCAGGCACTGCGCATCGTGGTGCCCTCGCTCATCAGCCAGCTTGTCGTCGTGGTCAAGGACACGACGGTGGCCTACGTGGTGAGCTATCCGGACCTTATGCAAAACGCCCGCGTCCTCATCACAAACAACGACGCGCTGGTGCAGGTCTACTTCGTGGTCGCAATCCTCTATATATTGGTGAACTACGGCATCAACCAGCTGTCCATCTACATGGCCAGACGCAGCGGCAACCCCATCATCTCTCGCACTACCGAGAACCCCACCTAAGGAGAAGAAGATGTCCGCAGAAATCCCTGTCATCGAGCTGCGAAACGTGGACAAGCACTATGGTCCGCTGCACGTGCTCCAGCACATCAACCTCAGCGTGGGCAAGGGCGAAGTGCTCGTGCTCATCGGTCCGTCTGGCTCGGGCAAGTCAACGCTGTGTCGTACCATCAACCGTCTCGAGACCATCGATTCGGGAGAGATTCTGATCGAGGGCCAGCCGCTGCCGCAGGAGGGTAAGGAGCTGGCGCAGATGCGCGCCGAGATCGGCATGGTCTTTCAGAGCTTCAATCTCTTTGCCCACAAGACCATCCTTGACAACGTGACGCTTGGGCCCCGCGAGGTGCTCAAGATGCCCAAGGACGCAGCGGAGAAGGAGGCCATGGAGCTGCTCACGCGTGTCGGCGTGGACGCGCAGGCGCACAAGGTGCCCGCACAGCTTTCAGGCGGCCAACAGCAGCGTGTCGCCATCGCACGGTCGCTTGCGATGCATCCCAAAGCGATGCTCTTTGACGAGCCCACCTCGGCGCTCGACCCCGAGATGATCAACGAGGTGCTCGACGTTATGGTGGAGCTTGCGCGCGAGGGCATGACCATGGTGGTGGTCACGCACGAGATGAACTTCGCTCGACGCGTCTCGAATCGCGTGGTCTTCATGGCGGACGGACAGATCGTCGAGGAGGGCACGCCGTCGGAGTTCTTCGACAATCCGCAGACCGCCCGCGCAAAGGAGTTCCTGGACTCGATTCGCGGACATTAGGAGCGACAAGAGAACGCGACGGGAGAACCTTCCCCAGGTCGTCACATACCATACAAGAAAGACTATAAACTCACCGAAGGTGGTATAATATTTACGATTATACGCCTGTCGGATGGCGAGCTAGCCGGAAGGACGACTGCGCGCGTGCTGCGGTCTGCACGTTGTCCTGATGTGTTCATGGGCGAGTGCTTGGGGTGAGGGGATGAAGCATGGACAGAAATCGGAATTCTTTGGGTGTGAGAGTGCTTGCTTACGCCATGAGCTTAGCTTTGGTGATGGGGCTTATTCCCGCGCCAGCGATTGCCGAGATGGTGGAGGAAACGCCCGCGATTCGGGTCGAAGAAGGCTCTGCGGGTGCGGGGATCGACCCTGTCGATGGCGGTGATGGGGCGAACGGCATCGTGGAGGAGAACGACGCCGACCCCGCAGATCAGGCGATCGTCGACGGCGACGGGACAGAGAAGCCTGCCATCGTTGCCGAAGGGGACGCGGACGGTCGGGACGATGGCGCCGCGACAATCGAGAGTGGACAGGAGGACGCCAGTAAGGAGGCGCCCATTGAGGGCGTGCCAGATGACGCGATCAGGCTGCAGGCGCAGGACACGACGAGCGTGTCATACATCTATCGGGTGTGGAACAGCGAAAACAAGGAGCTAAAGACTCTGGAGTCGAGCAAAATTGCCACTCCGGTGCCGGCTAACGGAGGCATGACCGAAGGCTGGTACTACTTGGACAGCGACGTCAGCGTGAATGACCGTATCTACCTCGAGGGCGACACGAACCTGATTCTGTGCGACGGCCATACCTTGAAGGTCAAGGGCATCTACGTTCCCATGAACAGCACGCTGACGATATACAGCCAGAGCGATAGCAATCAGGGCAAGCTTGTCTCCGAACCCTCTGGCGGCGCGGCCATCGGCGGCTACTCCGAGCACGACAACGGAAACATCGTGATTCACGGAGGCGACATCACTGCCACCGGTGCTAGCCACTGCGCCGGTATCGGCAGCAACGACGACCGCGAGGGCGGTGACATCACCATCTACGGCGGCACGGTCACCGCGAAGGGCGGCACCGACGGCGCGGGCATCGGTGGTGGCCGCAACTGCGACGGCGGCGCCATCACCATCTACGGCGGCACCATCACTGTTAACGAGGACCCCAACGAGAACGGCGCGGGCATCGGCGGCGGCGACTGTGGCAAGGGTGGCAACATCACCATCAACGGTGGAACCATCACGACCTACAGCCGCGACGGCGCCGGCATCGGTGGCGGTGACGACGGTGACGGCGGCACGATCACCATCACGGGAGGCAACATAACGTGTCGTGATGCAGGCGATGCCCAAGGCGCACGCATCGGCTGCGGTTGCGACGGAGAAGATGCCACAATCAATATCTCAGGTGGCGTAATCTACACCTACAATCGCGATGGAGCAGGCATCGGCGGCGGCGAGGGCACCAAGAACGGCTGCAAAATCACCATCAGCGGCGGTGAGATCCATGCCAGCTACGCGGAAGGCAGTGATGGCAATGGTGCGGCCATCGGTGGCGGCAACCATTCCGGTGGGGGCGGCACCATCACCATAACCGACGGAGCAGTGTATACGAGCAGCTATCATGGTGCGGGCATCGGCGGCGGCAGGGCTGCCAGCCCAGATTTCTTTGATTGGGGCGGCCCCAATTCAGGCGCGGGTGGCACCATCACCATCACCGGCGGTACCGTGGAGGCGACGTCATTGGAGGGCTACGGAATCGGTGCGGGTGGTGACAATGGTTATGGTGGTGATGACTTTAGCTATACCTCCGGTAGTCTGGCCGATTATATCGGCAGCGCAGGTACCATCACCATCGGTGGCACGGCCCATGTGACGGCCAGAGGCTGCCCGGCTGGCATCGGGGGCGACAGTGGGTCCATCACGATCAAGGACAGCTGTACGGTCGAGGCCTCCGGAGATCAGAACGACAAAGAGGGCTATGCCATCAACCTGCTAGACGACGAAGCGGTGTTCACCGTCAGCGGTGGTACGGTCACTCTGCGGCAGGGTGCGATTACAGACCCTGCGCTCCGCCTCAGGGACAGCCAGTTCCGATATACCGGCGGTGTTATCACGTCCATATCTCAGGGGGGGGTTCTTCAGGTGGGTTAACAATCATACCACGAAAATCGACATTGTCGATACGGCGAGGGTTGTCGTCGGAGACAGCGCAGGGACGGCAACAGCCGTTCCTGCCAAGAAGCGGTGGGATATCTATAGCAACAAAGATTATGCCTATAGCAAATATCTCCACATCAGCATCTGTGACCATCCCGATGCGGACGTGACTGGAGCATGCCCGGACTGCGGTCATATGAGCAACATCGTGAAGTACGTCGAGCGCAGTTGGGATGGCACGAAGGTTACGGAGACGGAAAAGTATTCTCCCGAGGGTATCTGGGCCTATCCCGATTACACCACTGATATCCCGGCGGGCTGGTACTATCTGAGCAAAAGCATCACAAAGAGTGACCGCATCTCTCTCGAGGGCGACACCCAGCTAATCTTGGGCGATGGGTGCACCCTCGACGTCAAGGGCATATACATTCCCAAGGGGCATACCCTGACCATCTACGCCCAGAGCGATGGCGAGAACGCGGGCAAGATCTACTCCCACCCCTCCGGCGGCGCGGCCATCGGCGGCTACTCCGGGCACGACAACGGGGACATCGTGATCCACGGCGGCGACGTCACCGCCGAAGGCGCCGACCACTGCGCCGGCATCGGCAGCAACGACGGCCGCGAGGGCGGCGCCATCACCATCTACGGCGGCACGATCAACGCGAAGGGCGGCAGCGACGGCGCGGCCATAGGCGGCGGCCGCTACTGCGACGGCGGCGCCATCACGATATACGGCGGCGACGTCACCGCGAACGGCCCGACCGACTCGGACACCTGCGAGAACGGCGCGGGCGTCGGCGGAGGCTACAAGGGCGCGGGCGGCGCCATCTCGATCTGGGGCGGCACCGTCACGGCCTACAGCCGCGACGGCGCGGGCGTCGGCGGCGGCGACGAGGGCGACGGCGGCGACATAGCCATCCACGGCGGCGAGGTGACGTCCACCAAGGTGAACCAGGGCCAGGGCGCGCGCGTCGGCGGCGGCTGCGACGCAGCCCCCGGCACCGTCGCCATAAGCGGCGGGACGGTCACGGCCGTCGGCGGCTCTGGCGCCGGCATCGGCGGAGGCAAGAGGAACAAGGCCGGCGGCACGGTCACCGTCAGCGGCGGCGTCGTAAACGCCTCGGGCGACTACGGCATCGGCAAAGGCGAGGAGGGCTCCGACGTCGCCGTGACCCTCGGCTGGACGGACGAGACCTTCGGCTCCACCCGCGTCACGGCCAGCTCCTACAGCGGCACGGTGAGGCTGGAGAGGGGCTTCAGGGACCGGGCGACGGGCGAGGCCTTCCCGGCGGCCGGGTCCGTGGCCGACCCGGGCGCCCTGGCGGGCAGGGAGCTCGTGCCCCTGGCGACGGAGCCGACGTTCGTCTCGCAGAGCCTCACGCTCGGCGGGCAGGTGGGGCTGAACGTGTACCTGCTCCTCCCCGGGGGCGAGGGCCTCGACTACGAGGGAAGCTACGTGGAGTTCTCCGTCAGCGGCAGGAGGCACCGCACGGTGAGGGCCCCCATCGACGAGTCCAACAGGGGGGGCGCGGACGGGTCCTACTACGGGTTCACGCTGCCGCTCTCCTCGGTCGAGATGGCCCAGCCGGTCGACGCGACCTTCCACTACGGCAGGGGCGGGGAGGCGGCCGAGCTCACGAAGCCGGGCATCTCCATCAGGGGCTACGTCGAGGCGTTCGAGGCCGATGCGGAGGGGAATCCCGGCAGGTACGACGGCGAGACCGTGGCGCTCGTGCGGGCCGTGGCCGACTACGGCCACTGGGTGCAGCCCTTCCTCTCGCAGGCGAACGGGTGGGCGATGGG
>CACXDP010000048.1 GCA_902766445.1 uncultured Coriobacteriaceae bacterium | reverse complement strand
GGCGCTGATCGTCGGTCAAGGAGAAGGGCACCTCCCCCCACCCCATGAGGTGGTCCTGGAAGGTGCCCTGATCGTTTGGCGTCTGACCCAAGACGCTCTGCTTGTCCGCTCTAGCCACGAAGCGCGGTGATGACGACGTGGCGGGCGGGTTCCTCTCCCTCGGAATGCGTGGTGACGGCCGGGTCGTCGACCAACGCGAGGTGCACGAGGCGGCGCTCGTAGGCGTTCATCGGTGCGAGCGACACCTTGGAGTGCGTCCGCTTGGCGCGGGCAGCCGCACTTGCGGCGATCGTGCGCAGCTTCTCCTTCCGGCGCATCTTGTATCCCTCGATGTCTATCACGATGGGATAGTGGAAGCGAAGCGTGGCGCTCGACAGAGAAGAGACCACCATCTGCAGGGCGTCGAGCGTGCGGCCGTGACGGCCGATGAGGACCGCGAGGTTGCCGCCCGTGACATCGAGGATCAGTTCGCCGTCGTCGCCCTCGTACTCGTCGATGGCGACGTCGCGCTCCCCGAAGAAGCCAAGGACGTCGCGAAGGCACGCCACTGCGACGTCGGCAATCGCGTCGACTTCGCCGTCGTTGAGCTCAGTGCCCGCGGCAACGTGCTCCCTCAGCTCAGCGTACTCGTCTGGCGCCTGAGCGGCAGCTGCGATGTCGTCTGCCATAAGAATGAACCTCCAAATATGCCTGTGGCGGCGCTGGCCGCGCCGCCATTCAATAGTTTATACGTTGGTTTTACGACTTCTTGCGAGGGCGCTTCTTGCGGTCGACCCTGTCCACGTGGACCTGGACCTCATTGCCCAGCTTTGCCTCCGCCTCGGCCTTGGCCTCCGCCATCACGCGCTTGGTGACGAGCTGCATCTGGATGACCTGCCAGATCGCGGAGGTGTTGTAGTACAGCAACACGCCGGAGGGGAGGTTCCAGCCAATCCACACCATCCACACCGCCATGAAGATGCCCATGTAGCGCGAGGTCTTCTGCTGTGCGGGGTCGGTGGCGGTAGAGGTGTTGAGCAGCATCGGGATGAGCGTCAGGGCGCCGAAGGACACGTCGAGGATGATGTAGACGATCGCGGCCTGCCATCCCTTGGTGGCAATGACCTGGGCCGGGCCGACGGTGAGGTCGGGCACGATGTTGTAGAAGGACGCCGTGCCGCCAGAGAGCTCTCCGACGCTCCTGATGACGCTGAACAGGGCGAAGAAGATCGGCATCTGCAGAAGGATCGGCAGGCAGCCGCCCAGGGGGTTGAACTTGTTCTCCGCGTAGAACTTGCTCATCTCGCGCTGCAGCGTCTCCGGGTCGTCCGCATAGCGCTCCTGGAGCTCCTGGAGCTTCGGCTGGAGCACCTGCATCTTCGCCGACGAGCGTGTCGAGTGCGTCATCAGCGGCGTGATGAGCAGGCGCACGATGAGCGTGAGGATGATGATTGCCAGACCCCAGTCACCGCAGACGCCGTGAATCTGCGTCAGGATGGTCGTAATCAGTTGTATGAATGCTTCCCACATGGTTCGTCCGTGCCTTTGCTTTCTTCTCTAGGGGACGGGATCGTAACCGCCGGCATGGAATGGGTGGCATCTCAGGATCCGACGCAACGCCAACCATCCCCCCTTTGCGGCACCGTACTTTTCAATGGCCTCGAGTGCATACTCGGAGCAGGTAGGACTATAGATGCACGAGTCGGGCAGCAGGGGTGAGATATAGCGCCTGTAGATGGACACCATGGCAATGAGCGTCCTCGAGACAACACCCTTTTGCCTGCTCATGCGACACGCGCCCTCTTCAGGAGCTTCGACAGGGCATCGGCAACCTCTTGAGGTTTCGAACCATGCGTCGCACGTGTGGCGAACAAAATTATGTCCGCACCAACTATCGGGAGGTCGCATTGGCGTGCGGCCTCCCTCAGAACCCTCTTGCACCTATTGCGGAAGACGGCGTTGCCCAGTCGCTTCGCAGCCACGAACGCGACCTTTCCGGCATCTCCCGTTCCTCTCAGCACGCAAATGCGTACGAGCGGATGGTTGTATCTCCTTCCGCCACCGAAGACCTGCTCAAATTCCTTCCTGGATTTGATGGTCTCCATGCGCGACGCTAGTCCGAGACGGTCAGGCGCTTGCGGCCCTTGGCACGACGGCGGGCCAGCACCTGGCGTCCGCCCTTGGTCGACATGCGAGCACGGAAGCCGTGGGTCTTCGCGCGCTTCCTCTTGTTTGGCTGATACGTGCGCTTCATTGTGTTCCTCCTGGTGATATGGTCTGG
>CACXDP010000047.1 GCA_902766445.1 uncultured Coriobacteriaceae bacterium | reverse complement strand
GCGGAGGGGGCGGGATTCGAACCCGCGAGACCTTTCGGCCCGGCGGTTTTCAAGACCGCTGCATTCAACCACTCTGCCACCCCTCCGCAAGGGCGCAACGCTATTATAATACGATATGTTCACGCATGCATCAACGAAAGGAGTCCTCATGTCCACACGCGTGCATCCCGACGTCGAAACCGTCCTGCTCACGCAGGAGGACATCCAGTCCATCGTCACGCGCCTCGGTGCGCAGATTTCGCAGGATTACGTGGGCAAAAATCCCCTGATAATCACGGTCCTGCGTGGCGCCTTCGTGTTTACCGCCGATTTGCTTCGTGCGGTGACGGTACCCTGCTCTGTAGATTTTATGGCGGTATCAAGCTATGGTGATGGTGTGAAGAGCTCGGGTGTCGTGCGCATCGTCAAGGACCTTGACACAAAGGTCGAGGGTCGTCACATCATCATCGCCGAAGACATTCTGGACTCTGGTCTCACGCTCTCGTACTTGATAGGACTCCTCAAAGCGCGCAATCCGGCATCTGTCGAGATTGTCGCGTTTGCCGTTAAAGACATCCCGGGTAAGTCGGCATCCGTCGACCCGCGATATGTCGGCACACACGTGCCCAACGAGTTCATCGTAGGATACGGACTCGACTATGCCGAGCGCTATCGCAACCTTCCCTACGTCGGCATCCTCAAGCCCGAGGTCTACTCGTAAGTCGGATCGTGAACAGCAGCTTCCTACAGCAGCTTCCCAATTTGACGATTCTTTAGCGGCGAGTTGGGTGGGGTTTCACTTGTGCCCTAAACGGGTAATATGTCCCCTATATGCCTATTTGACAGGAGACACTCTTGCCCGAAGATAACAACAACCACAATTTCCCCGAGCTTACGCCGCAGGGTCGCAAGCGTGGGTTCATGTACATCATCATCCTATTGGTTTTCTTTGCCTACCTGATTGTCTCGCGGGGTCAGGTCTTTGGCACGCGGCAGCCAGACGTCCTTGCCACCAGTGAGTTCGTCACGGCCGTCAAGGAAGACCGTGTCAAAGAGGTCACGTACAAGGTCGAGAACAAGTCGCTTTCTGGCAAGTACTACAAGACCTCAGGCGACAAAGAAGGAGGCAAGGTCTCCGAGTTCAGATCGACGTACGTGGGTGAGGACAATCTCGACGAGCTCATGGCCCGCCATACCGACGTGCGCTTTGACGTGGACGCATCCACCAGCGAGCTCTGGGAGACGCTGCTCATCTCCGTGCTGCCCACCGTGATTATGATTGCCATCATCGTCTACTTCATGAATCAGATGCAGGGTCAGAACGGGCGTGCCATGAACTTCGGTCGTGCTCGTGTAAAGAATGACGAGGGGTCGCGGCCTGATGTCAAGTTCGAGGACGTGGCCGGTATCGACGAGGTGGTCGAAGAACTCAAGGAGGTACGCGACTTCCTTGCGGAGCCGGAGCGATTCCAAAAGATGGGTGCGAAGATTCCGCGTGGCGTGCTTCTCATGGGCCCTCCGGGCACGGGCAAGACATTGCTTGCCAAAGCGGTAGCTGGCGAGGCGGGCGTGCCGTTCTTCTCGATATCAGGCTCCGACTTCGTGGAGATGTTCGTAGGCGTCGGTGCCTCGCGCGTGCGCGACCTCTTCAAACAGGCCAAGGACGCATCCCCCTCCATCATCTTCATCGACGAGATCGATGCGGTAGGACGGCAGCGTGGAGCAGGCCTTGGTGGCGGCCACGACGAGCGAGAGCAGACGCTCAACCAGCTGCTCGTCGAAATGGACGGTTTCGAGGACAACACCGCCGTGATTCTCATAGCTGCCACGAATCGCCCGGATATTCTCGATCCCGCACTTCTTCGCCCGGGTCGCTTTGATCGACAGATTACCGTTGACCGTCCCGACGTGAAGGGACGCGAGCAGATATTGCGCGTACATTCGCAGCATAAGCCTCTTGAGCCAAACATCGACTTTGCGGCCCTTGCCAAGCTCACGCCAGGCTTTACGGGCGCTGACCTTGCAAACCTCATGAACGAGGCCGCGCTTCTCGCCGCTCGTCGTCACAAGAGCGCTATCTCGATGACCGAGATCGAGGAGGCTATGGAGCGCGTCATCGCAGGACCGGAAAAGAAATCCCGTGTCATGACGGAGACGGAGCGTCGCACAATCGCCTACCACGAGTGCGGACATGCCCTTGTAGGCCATGTGCTCGAAAATTCCGATCCCGTGCACAAGATCAGCATCATCTCGCGTGGACGGGCGCTCGGCTACACGCTGCAGCTGCCCGAAGAGGATCATTTCCTCGAGACTCGCAACGGCATGCTCGACCAGATTGCCGTGTTGCTCGGCGGTCGTACGGCAGAGGAGCTCTTCTGCGATGACATCACGACGGGTGCCAGCAACGATCTCGAGCGCGCGACAAAGATGGCGCGCGAGATGGTGACGCGCTACGGCATGAGTGAGGAACTGGGAACCCAGGTATTCGGCGAGGCACAGCACGAGGTCTTCCTTGGCCGCGACTGGGCGAACCACAACGACTTGGCTGCCGAGACCTCCAAGCGTATCGACGACGAGGTCGAGCGCATCATGCGTGAGGCACACCATCGCGCGGAAGACGTCCTCTCTGAGCGTCGAGATCAGATGAATACGATGGCGGGCGTCCTCCTTGAGCGCGAGACGGTCGAGGGCGAGATTGTCCAAGCTCTGCTTGATGGCACCTGGAACGAATACCAGGCGACACATCCCACTGTCTAATGGTTGGCACGCAGTGCCTCCTTTATACGATGTCTACTTTTTGTTGTCTTATGCAGCAAAACACGCCTTGTGCTAGCATTAGTAGTTCCGTGAACGACGAGGAATTCGGAGAAACACATGAAGAATCGCACCCACAAACTCCTTGCGCTTGTTCTAGCCATCACCTTGGGCTTCGCGTCCCTGAGCCTCACGGGCTGTGGCGGCTCGAAGCAGGAGCAGGATAACTGCTACGGCGAAGACATGCCTGTCATCAACGATTAGGAACCTACATGTTTGGCAGCGAGCTCGTTGACGCCATCGACGGTCAGGCGCGTGTACATCCCGATCGCGTGGCATTCTGCAACAGCGAGGGCGAGCGCATCACCTATGTCGAACTGAGAGACCAATCCAATGCGCTCGCGTGCTGGTTGGCTGATGCCGATCACGTGGCACCAGATGTGCCTGTCGTGTTATTCGGTCACAAATCGCCCTACATGCTGACGTGCATTCTTGCATGTGCGAAGTCGGGACATCCCTACGCGCCAGTCGACACGGTGTATCCAGCCGATCGCGTGGCGCGGATTGTGGAGCAGGTGGGAAACACGTTGCTCATCGACACGACGGCTACCGATGCGGGCAAGGCTGCCGCGGTAGCGGCTCCGCGCGTCTCGCTTGATAACCTTCGTGAGATCTGCGCACAGACGGTCACGCAGGATGCAATCGAAGCACTGCCTGGCACAGGACGTGATCGGACCTTCTACATACTCTTTACCTCCGGCTCGACGGGCGATCCCAAGGGGGTCGAGATTACGGGCGAGTGTGTGGATGAGTTCTCACGTTGGATGATGAGCGATTACGTCTTTGAGGAGGATGGTGTGCGCACATGGTTTAACCGCACGCCCTACTCCTTCGACGTGAGCATCACAGATCTCGTCTGTGGCACCACGCGCGGCGACACAACGTTTGCTCTCGAGGCCGAGGCCGATGCTAGCTTGGCAAAGACCTTCGAGGCGTTGGCTGACTGCGATGCCACCGACTGGGTATCGACACCCTCGTTCGTGGAGCAGTGCTTGGCTGATGTCGCTTACGACGCGTCACTTATGCCTCGCCTCAAGCGCATGTTGCTGGCGGGCGAGACGTTGCGTCCTGCAACGGTGCGCGAGGTCAAGAGGCGCTTTCCTGGGATTCATGTCTACAACGGCTACGGCCCCACCGAGTCAACCGACCTTGTGACTCTCTGCGAGATTACCGACGAGATGTTGGAGAACGACCTTGCTCTGCCCATCGGCTACGCAAAGACGGGATCAGACCTTGTGGTACTTGACCCCGAGACCCTCGAGCAGAAGCCCGATGGTGAGCCGGGAGAGCTGTTTGTCGCGGGCAACACCGTGGCAAGAGGCTACTACGGAAGGTCGGATCTCACTCAGGCCGCCTTTGGGGTGTGTCCGGAGCCGCTTGCTCAGGGACGCCGCTCGTACCGCACGGGTGACGAGGTGACTCGCGAGGCGAATGGGCTCTACTATTTCCATGGCAGGCTCGATCTGCAGATCAAGCTCCATGGCTACCGCATCGAGCTGGGAGACATCGAGTCGACGCTCGTGTCGACGCCGCTCGTCCACATGGCGTGCGTGCTGCCCGTCGTGCGCGACGGCTCGATTCACCATCTCACGGCGTTTGTCGTACCCACAGAGGCGGCTACTGAGCGAGGGCTTAAGCTCACCCGTCAGATCAAGTCGTTAGTGCGTGGCATGCTTCCATCATATATGATTCCACGAACCTTCAGGTATCTGGATGAGATGCCGCTCAATACCAACGGCAAGGCTGACCGCAAGGCTCTTTCGGCTCTCGTTGATGTATAGGCGGCGCGCATGGACTTCTTCGTCGAGCCAGCGTTCTTTGTGCTCTGTCTGCCCATCGTGGCTGTGGCGTTCTTGCTCGGCATCTTGGGCAGGCCTCTTGGGCGCTATGCGCTTGGTGCGTCGATTCTCATGCTGTTCCTGCTCTTCTTCCGTACGCCGGCGACGCTCATTTATGCCGTAGCATATCTGGTCGTTTCGCTGGGATTGTATCGGTTGGCGCTTGCTAGCTCGAACGCAAAGATAAAGCTACCCAACGCGCTGCTCGTCGCGGTACAGATCCTGCCGCTCGTGGCATACAAGGTGGGAGTGCTCATCACGCCGGACTTCCCCGGTTTCTTGGGCATCTCCTATATCACCTTCAAGGCAACGCAGGTGCTGCTCGAGGTGCACGACGGCCTCATCGACGATATGACCACACTCGAATACCTCGGCTTCCTCTGCTTCTTCCCTACCTTTACGTCGGGGCCAATCCAGCGGAGTCGAACCTTTGTGCAGGACCTGCGCGCACCGCTTACTCGGGACGCTTACCTAGAGAGGTTTTATCGAGGGGCAGGTTGGTTCGTGGTCGGCGCGCTCTACAAGTTCGTCGGCGCGGCAATAGCACAGTGGTTCATGTGGTTCATGCCTGCCGCCGTGGGGCATGGAGCACTTGGCTGGCTGATCGAGGTTCTCGGCTATGGGCTGTACCTGTTCTTTGACTTTGCTGGTTACTCGGACATGGCTATGGGCCTAGGCCTCGCGCTGGGCATCGAGGTGCCGCGTAACTTCCGCGCGCCGTTCGTCGCAACAGACATCAAGGAATTCTGGGATCGCTGGCACATCTCGCTCTCCACGTGGCTGCGCGACTTCGTGTTTATGCGCTTTTCTCAGTTTGCCCTAAGTCGGAAGCTCTTTAAGTCACGTGTCACGACGGCTTGCGTGGGCTTCATGATCAACATGACACTCATGGGCCTCTGGCATGGTATTACCTTGGATTACTTCGTGTACGGCATCTACCATGGCCTGCTCTTGGCCGGATGTCACTACATGCAAAAGAAATGGAAGTTCTACAAGCAGCATCGTCGCGATCGTTGGTTCCGCGTGACGTCGTGGGCCGTGACCATGGTGGCGGTGTTCTTTGGCTTTGCGCTGTTTGGCGGATATGTAATCAGTCCGTTGCTTGGCTAAGGCGCGGACTTTCGAGAGGAGAAACTCATGGCGGACATTCGACAGCAGATCATCGACCTCGTAGCCGATATCACCGACGAGCCTGACGTAGCGAACGAGCCGGATCTGGATCTCTTTGAAGAGGAGATCTTGGATTCCATGGCGGCAATCGAGCTGCTAGTGGCTATCAAGGATGAGTTTGGTGTATCCATCGCGCCGACCGAGCTCGAGCGTTCCGAGATGAACACGCTCAACAAGATCGTGGCGCGTGTGAGCGAGCGCCTGTAGGGGAGCGCATGGATTCTCGCGTCTTGCATGGAAGGCTCATCGCCTTCGCCGGGGGTGTCGCGATAGCACTTGTGGTCGTGGCAGGATACTCCGTGGCGTTGCCCGCCCAGTCGGAGCATGACAAAAGTGTCGACTATGGGTATGTGTACTCGGGGACTAAATCCTCGAGCGTGGACTTCGTGCGGGCAAACCTGCGGGACGATTCGCTGCTGGTGTTAGGCTCCTCTGAGTTTTCCACGCCAGCACGCCAAGTGCCGCAGGTACCCTGCCAGGTGATCGGTGCGCATAACTATGGTTTGCGTCTCATGCTGGTCGGAGAGGCATTCGATCAATGTCTTTGGCACTCCATTGCGATAGGCGCGCTTTCCGATGGGGGACTTCCACACAACAAGGTCGCGCTCATCGTGGGCCTTGGACAGTACACCGATGGCGGTCTGGATAACGCAAGCTTTGGCGAACGTTTCTCGTATCCCTTGTACGAGGCGTTCTGTGCCAACGAAGCCGTGCCCGAAGAGGCTCGTTCCTATGTGCGCCGACGTCTTGAGGAGCAGGGGATCGACGAGACGACCTTGCGGGCAGCATCGTCGACCGATCTCTTGTCCAGTGTTGACGGGCATGTCTTTGATGCGATGGGCGATTTGCGTCTGCGCAACGACTTGGATGATGTACGCTCACAGGGTATCCCGATGGCGCAGGGCACACTCGAGCAGCCCGACTGGGATGCGATGCGTGCGGAGGCGTTAGCCACTGCCCAGACCATGAGCACGACTAACGACTGGGGGGCGGAGGACGAGTTCTACACCACGCAGCTTGGTCCTGCGCTCGACTCGCTGGCGGGTGCTCGCGCAGGCGAGACCTACACTGATACACCGGAGTACGATGACCTGGGCTGCTTCCTCGACGTGTGCGATGCCTGTGGCGTACAGCCTCTCATCGTCATCGAGCCGGTCATGGGACCCTACTACGATCACATTGGCATCAATCTCGAGACGCGTACTGCCGCCTACCAGCGCATTCGCGACGTGGTGGCGGCACATCCCAGCGCGCGACTTGCGGACTTCTCAGACAGGGAGTACGAGAAGTACTTCCTCTTTGACATCGTCCATTTTGGTTGGACGGGATGGATCGACGCTCAAAGAGCTCTCTACGAGTTTGCCACGGAGGTGGGCTAACATGGCGCGTAAGGCAAAAAATCGGACCACTCGTGATCGTTTCGATGCATGGATGGCGACGAATCCGATGCTCGCGAATAGTCTCGTGGGCCTCTCGGTCGCTGGCGGTCTGATAGGGCTGTTCCTATTTGTGACATTCTCGGGGTTCGGTTCATCAGCGGAGTTCATCTACAACCAGTTCTGATGCTGACGGCAGAGTATGGCCAGCGTTAGTGAGTAATAAGTAGCACGCGCATATCTGATTTGCGCAAATGGAGAACAGGCGGGTTAAGCAAAAAAATGAGCAATACGAACCAGGGAGATAGACGCTCAGCACGGCGAACCGAAATGACCGTAGCACAACCGCAGCGCCGACGCACGGCTCAACCTCCGCAAGGACAGAAACGTCGTTCAACCCGTCGAACTGGTCAGACGACGGGGACAACGATGCGGCGCAGTACTCAATCAGCCCGATCGACAGCACGTGCTGACGCGGTGCGTGACCGCTCCTCACGGCAGTCAGACTCTCGGAAACCCCAAGTTTCAAACCGTGAGGTGCCTGTTAGTCGTGGTATTCCGAGGATACCTCTTGTCGCAGCGCTTGCCGTATGGGTTGTCAGTATCGTTGTGTCGGTCATCGTGACGAGGGCCGTGATCTCGGGCACCAACGGCCAGTCAGCTGACGTAGCGGGTGCCGAGAACGCCCAAACAGCCTCATCGGTATCAGAGACATCGGGCACACAGAAGTCCCAGACGCTTTCGGACACTACGAGCGGTTCGGAGACGGGGACTGATGACGCAGATGCATCTGATACGACGTTAAGCGGCGAAAGCTCGAGCTCGACCAAAAGCTCAAAGAGCCAGACAAAGACGGCAGGTGGAGTCGAGAGCCCCTGGACGGATTCTGGCACTTTCACCACG
Organism: uncultured Coriobacteriaceae bacterium; assembly: GCA_902766445.1. GTDB lineage: Bacteria > Actinomycetota > Coriobacteriia > Coriobacteriales > Atopobiaceae > RUG440. The sequence continues at coordinate 8,631 of CACXDP010000047.1, read as the reverse complement.
GGCGACGCCTCGCTTGATGAGGACGTCAAGAAGTTCTGCGATGAGCGCGCCACCACAGACATGGATATCGATACGGCTCTTACCGAGGTCTACACAGGGGTCGCATGGTCGGAGTACGTGGAGCGCGATGACGCCCAGCATCCCTCAGGGAAGGATTGGCGCATCGAGTATGCTCATAAGTATTACGACCACGACTGTAGTGGCAACTGCTATGAGTTTGCCGCGTTCTTGAGCTACTGCCTTCAATATATGGGACTCGAAGACGCGCATGCCGAGGGGATTCTCCTCGAGTTGCAGAGTGGTGGCTGGGGCGACCATGGGATCGTGTTCGTCACAAATACCGAAGGGGAGGCGTGCCTGTGCGACACATCCTTGGGCTTAAAGGGTTGGATGCTGCCTGAGACTTCTTACAACTTGGAGATTCAGGACTTTGAGAACGCATAGCTCGTGAGCTATGTGTTAGCATATAAACATTTGATTACGTATCCATAAGGACATATGCCATGGTATTCTCCAGCCTCGTGTTTCTCTTTGTGTTTCTCGCATTGCACCTATTCGTGTACGCTATCGTGCCGGAGCGCGCAAAGAACCCCGTCCTGCTTGTGTCATCTCTCATCTTCTATGCATGGGGAGGGCCACGATATGTGGTGCTGCTCATGGGTGAGACGGCTGCGAGCTGGTTGTTTGCATTGATGATTCAGTATGCTCCGACGCAGGCCCGCCGCCGAGCTGCCCTCGTCGGGGAATGTGTGGTGCTGCTCGGATTGCTGGCGTTCTTCAAATATGCCACGTGGGTGCTTGGCATGGTGCAGGGCGTCTTTGGCGTACCAGCCGATATCCCGCAGATCGTGCTGCCCATCGGTATCTCGTTCTACACCTTCCAGCTCATTAGCTATGTCTGTGACGTATATCGCGGTAAGGTCGAAGCGCAGCCTGCATATTGGAAGCTGCTCCTCTACTCGTCGCTCTTTCATCAGTGCATTGCTGGTCCTATCGTGCGCTATCAGACCGTTGCGAACGAGATCGAGCATCGCCGCGTGACGCGCACCGATAGGTACGCGGGTGTTCGTCGCTTCTGTGTGGGCCTTGCAAAGAAGACCCTGCTTGCCAACGCCTGTGCCGCAGCAGCCGATGCGCTCGTGCCTGTGGGCTCTGACGCGCTCGCCGGCCAATCCGTCGCTGGCTACTGGCTGGGGATGCTCTTCTACATGCTGCAGATATACCTGGATTTCTCAGCGTACTCTGATATGGCCATCGGCTTGGGTCGTATGATTGGCTTCCATTATTTGGAAAACTTCGACCATCCCTACCTTGCATCGTCGGTGCAGGACTTCTGGCGGCGTTGGCACATCTCTCTCTCGAGCTTCTTCCGTGATTATGTGTACATCCCGCTCGGCGGCAGCCGCTGCTCCATACCTGCCTACGTGCGCAATATGGCTGTTGTTTGGTTCCTCACGGGACTTTGGCACGGGGCGAGCTGGAACTACATCCTGTGGGGCCTGTACTTCCTCGTCTTTCTGTTGCTCGAACGTTTCGTCATCCGTGATCACATGCCCAAGGTGCTCGGTCACCTATGCGCATTGCTTGTTGTGTACTTCGGTTGGGTGCTCTTCCGGTTCGAGGATTTCGGCGAGCTCGCGACGGTAGTCAAAGGCATGATCGGCTTCGGCGGAGGTGGACTTACCAACCTTTCAGCGCAGACAGTGTTGCTGCAGAACGTCTTCCTCGTTCTGGTCTCCATCGTTGCTTGCACTGACGTTGGGGTACGACTGCGCAAGTGGCTCTATGGCAGGACGCGCGGAAACAATGTCGTGCTCGCGGTGTTTGGCGTGATAGAGGCAGCCACGCCCCCTGTCTTGCTCGTGCTTTCCGTGATTGCCTTGGCGGGCGCGAGCTACAACCCCTTCATCTACTTCCAGTTCTAGCGACGGAGGCGACGTGGTTTACTATGAGCATGTCACGTCTTCGTAAGAGAGGCGAATTCCATGGCTGAGGAACAAAGGCGGCAACGTAGGCGTATGGAGCACAATCGGACGTCTAGGCGTCCTGACGGTCAAGCCCGTCGACGCAGCGCAGAGCACGGGTCGCAACGCAGAGCAAAACGCGAGCCTCAACGCGACACACAGCGGCGCGAGCCGCAACGCAGCACAGAGCGCGGGCTGCAACGCGGCACACAACAGCGCGGTTCGCAACGCAGCGGCGCAGCGCGCGGTTCACAACGCAGGTCTCTGCGCAGATCGCGCGAGCAGGCGGCGCGCATGCGAAAGATTGGAGCGTATCGTCGGGCTGGCGTTGTCGCGAGTGCGGTTGTGCTTGCGGCGGGGGCAGTGGTCGGCCTGCTCTTCTTTGCGCGTCCCACGACCTCGGAGGTCGAGAAGCGTACGCTCACGGCCATGCCACAGCTCACGTGGAGTAGTTTTTGGAGTGGCGAGTACTTCTCGGACCTTGCACTCTGGTACAGCGATACCTATCCGCCGCGTGAACAGCTCGTGGCTGCTGACCAAGCGTTTGACGGGCTGCATGGGATTCAGACCGAGACACAGATGATTGGCGGTACGAAGCGAGCCGATGAGTTGCCTCCCGCTGGCAGCGCCACGAAGGATGACGCCTCCGACGACGAAGATTCCAACGGTTCTGACGCGACCGAGAAATCGGACACGACGAGTGGCGGAGCCAGTTCGAAGGCGCGGCGCGAACGTGGAAAGGTGGAAGTACCCGCACAAGAGGTCATGGCCGAAGCAATACAGGACCAGGTGCTCGATGGGCTCTATGTCAAGGGCGATGCCGCCTACAACATCTACTATTTCTCGCAAGAGGCCGTGCAGGAATATGCCGATGCCATGAATGCTGCTGCGGAGGAGCTGTCGGGTGAGGCCACGGTCTACTCGCTCGTGGCGCCCAACGCTTCGGGCATCCTGCTCTCGGACCAGGAGGTCAAGGATCTCGGTGGGACCAACCAGATAGACGCCATAGAGTACTTTTACAGCCTCTACAACGATGATGTTCATCCTATCGATTCTGTGCCCGAGCTAAAAGCGCATGCTGACGAGTATATCTTCTTCCGTACAGATCACCACTGGACCGAGTTAGGTGCTTACTACGCCTATGTAGCGTTCTGCAAGGAGAAGGGCATCGAACCTGAAAATCTCGACGATATGAAGCACATCAACATGGGCGATTTCCTTGGATCACTATACGCGCAGTTGAATAGCGAAGCGATGGCGGCGAATCCAGACTACGTGGAGGCGTGGATACCCAACGGAACCAACAAGATGCGCCTTTGGGATCAGGATGGCACAGTGAGCGATGACTACAACGTAATAACCGACACCTCCGACTGGGACGTGACGGGCAAAACCATGGGATTCATCATGGGCGACCAGCCTCTGCAAAAGATTGAGAATCCGAAGATTGACGATGGTTCGGCCTGCCTGCTCATCAAGGACTCGTTCGGTGACTTCTTTTCTCCGTGGCTGGTTGACCACTACCAAACTGTCTATGTGGGAGACTTCCGCTATTTCGAGAGCAACATCGATGACTTCGTTCGCCAGAACGACATCGATGACCTTATCTTCTGCAACAACATCACACTTGCTGGTGGCGGTGTGGTAGGCCCCGCAATCCTTGGTCGCCTGTAGATTTGACCGCTAGCCCACAGTGGGATCGTGGTCAAAATTGACCACGATCCCACTGTGGGCTAGCGGTCAGGTGGCATTCGGCTTCCTGTGCTAGTAGAATGTTACAATACCGTTTTTTGCAAGGCTGGAGGGTTGCATGGCACGAAGAGATGAGAACGCGCGAGATCGGCGCGAGCCAAAGAAGCGCTCGGTGCTGCTCGATATAGTGGCTTGTCTGCTGCCTATCGTAAGTCTGGCTGGTTCGCTCGCGTTGGCGACCTTTATCTTTCGTCACGTGGATAATGCAGTCAAGGTCTCGCAAGAGGCGCTTGCTGGAGCCGCGCAAGACTCCAGTACCGTCGAGATGGCTCCGCAGACGGTGTATGCAGGTGTTGATGATCCGTGGAACGCCTCTGGAAGCTTCACGGTAGAAGACGAGGAACTTGATGCGTTCATACGTGACTTTTGCGACGCGCATACCATGGAGGGCGACACTGCCGCTCAGGCCGCCAAGCGGACATATGACGATGTCGTTCAGAGTGCCTATCTCTATCGCGTGGACAAACCTATGGGACTCGACTGGGTGGCACGTTCTGCGCGTGAGTACTTCCGCTCAAGAACCGATACGGGTGAATATCAGGGAGACGCATACGAGTTCTCGGCGGTTATGGCACTGTGTCTGCGCTATTTTGACTATGGGGATGCTTTTGCTATGCCCATAGTCTATTCGGAGTCGGAGGAAGGCCAGGAAGGGAGCGCTCTCTGCTTGGTGACGGACAAGACTACGGGCATGCCATGCGTGTGCGATCCCACGTTGGGAACGGAAGGATGGATGCTTCCTCGTGCTGGATACGACATCCTCGTGGAGGATATCGGCCAAAATCTCGAACCAGCAAGGGGGCTCGGTCTGAGAATTCAGGAGAAAGACGAGACGCCAAAGAACCCTGACGGTACCGATGCCGTGAATCCCATGGGCGGAACCAATGGTTATGCTGGTACAGGTTCGGGGCAAGACGAATATGGCACAGAAAACGATTACGGATCGGAGACTGGCTACGGCATGGGCAACGGCTACGGTACGGACGGATACGGTGGCACGAGCTCAAACGGATACGGTGGATCAAGTTCCAACGGATATGGTGGCACGAGCTCAAACAGCTATGGCTCTTCCGGGACAAATGGCAGGACTGGCAGTGTTACGTCGAGAGGGGGCAGCTCCTACGGTGGTACGTCCAACGGGAGTTATGCTGACTCGTACAACGAGTATGATTCCTACGGTTACGATGACACGAGCTACTGATATCGAGCAGATAACGCAACAGGTCACCGGGCGGAAGGAGGAACCCAGTGACCTGTAGCTTTCTTCAGACAGGGTACGCGCTGGCCTCGCGTACGAATGAAGGAGAGTCGGCGAAGCTGTTTCGCTATCGCCTATTAATATTGTCTCCTCTTCTTAGGCTTGCCAAACCCACAAATTGTCTGTCACAAGCACTCCACCGCCCACACACGTTGCGTACATAATTGCCCTAGGCGTACAATGTGCCCCACGCGACAGATAGGAGATTACCATGAGCATCAACGAGCAGAGCTACGCCTACGGTGCCTCGAAGTCGAGCATCCGCGAGATTGCTGCCTACGGCGCGGCAAGAAAGGCACAGATAGGTGCGGAGAACGTCTATGATTTCTCGCTGGGCAATCCAAGCGTGCCTGCTCCCGATGCCGTACGCGACTCCATTGCCCATGCGCTCACGCTGCCCGCTACGGCGCTACACGGCTACACACCAGCCAACGGTTTGCCGGCTGCTCGTGAGGCCGTGGCCAAGTCGCTCAATCGCCGCTTTGATACGGCGTATGACCCCAGTGACCTCTACCTCACCTGCGGGGCTGCCGCGTCTATCTCCATTGTGCTCAACGCCCTCTGCAACGATGGGGACCAGGTCATCGTCATTGCGCCATACTTTCCCGAGTATGCCGTATTCATCCAGAACGCCGGAGCCGAGTGCGTGGAGGTTATGGCCGACGAGACGAACTTCCAGATAGACGTAGCTGCTGTGGAGGCCGCCATCACATCGAGCACCAAGGCCGTGATGATCGATTCGCCAAACAATCCCGTCGGTGCGGTTTACGCGCGCAAGAACCTCGAAGCTCTTGCCAAGGTGCTAAGCACAAAGAGCATCGAGTTCGGTCAGCCCATATATCTCATCTCTGACGAGCCGTATCGCGAGATTGCCTACGGCGTCGAAGTACCGTGGGTGCCCGACATCTACGACCGCACCATCGTTTGCTATTCGTACTCGAAGTCGTTGAGCCTGCCTGGCGAGCGTATCGGTTGGGTTCTTGTGCCGGGCACGAATCCCGAGCACGATGTGCTTGTTCCCGCTGTTGCCGGTGCGGGGCGCAAGATGGGCTTCGTGTGCGCACCAGCGCTCTTTCAGCGCGTGCTTATTGACTGCGTGGATGAGCCGACGAATATTGACGCCTACGCACGCAATCGCAAGGCCCTTACTGAGGGTCTGAGTCGAATCGGTTATGAGTTCGTGGAGCCGCAAGGCGCGTTCTACCTATGGATGCGCGCGCTTGAGCCTGATGCGAATGCGTTCTTTGAACGGGCTAAGAGCTTTGAACTGTTGCCCGTCCCCAGCGACTCCTTTGGCTGTACGGGTTGGGTGCGCGTGGGTTACTGCGTGAGCTATGACACAATCGTGAACTCCATGCCCGCCTGGCAGGCGCTCTGGGACAGTTATCAATGATGACACGCCGCCGGAACACAGTTAGGAGTTACTCATTCCGCGTGCCCCGGCGGCGCATTACCGCATTACCACAGCGTGAGTTCGTAGACGTAGTCATCCATCTGGAAACCGCCGCCGATGTCGGTGCAGAGTTCACCCACGCGGCGGAACCCTAGATGCTCATAAGCCAGAATCGCTTGGTAGTTGGTGCGATTGACGCGCAAGGTCACATGGTCGCACCCCAGCTTGCGTGCGCGCTGTGCCACAAAGGATGTCATCGAGCGCGCATAGCCCTTGCCACGCTCCTCTTTTGTGAGGTAGAACTTCGAGAGGTTCAGCTCTCCGTCATCCTGCGCACGCACGGCGAGGAAGCCGATAGGTTCGTGATGGTTCTGGTTGTCGCATGACCTGGGCGGGTATACGAAGTAGTACTCAAAGCCGTTGGTGATCTGTGAGGCTATGGCCTCGGGGGTCTGGTTGCGGGCAATCATATAGTCGTTTTGTTCAACACCCACGATGGGATCGAAGTGCTCGCGTACGATACTTGTGGCCAGAGACGACATTTTGCGAATGTCCGCGTCGTTGCTGTCGGAGAGACGGAGAAACCTACAGCGTGGCCTCGTCGGGCGAGACCCGGTCGAAGATGTCGCTGCGTTACCGATACGTCGCTTGTTCTGCTCTGAGGAACTATCGGATGTGATCGCATCCGCAGTCGGCTTGCGGAAATGCTTGCCCCTGCGTATGGGTTCGCTCGTTTCCATGCGTTCGGCTACAGGTGTAGTCGCCGAGGCCTCGTTTGTTGGTGCATTGTCCATAGAACCCGAGCGAAGCGACTTCGCCATCTGTACGGACTCGCGGAGCTGCTGTGCCTGTGCTGTACGCTGTGCCTTGTTCAAGCCTGCGTATGTCTTTGAGCGCGTCAGCTCCTCCGCCTTGGACAAGGTATCGTCATCAGTCGGGTGCAGAGAGACTCCGGTCAAAGTGTCATCCGCATTCACGTTGGTGAGACGTAGGATACCGACGTGAAAGAGCAACAGTTCGACGATGTTGAAGAATACGTACCCTGCGCCTAGGCCGACGAAGATGATGATGGCGCTAATCTCAGACACTTGCCTGAGCAGTATCATGACGCCCACGGCAGCAATGGTTGCCGCAAAGAACGTGGCGGTCATCGTCCACGACGGACGGGGGTCGAACGACGCCCCGCACTCTTTGCAGGAGTTTGGAATGCGAAAACTCAGATGGACGGGAGTGCCGCAGTTCTTGCATTGGTGTGCAGAGGTTTTCGAGGACCGTTTGCTGCGTCGATGGGACTCGTTAGATGCCTGGCTCATCTGAGAGGTTCTTTTCGTCGGTTGCGTGCTTGTTGACATGGTGTCCCCCTGCATAGGCTTTAGAGTTCAATCATCAGCTCCACGGGACAGTGGTCCGACCCGTACACCTCGTTGAGAATGGCTGCACCGGTCACTTGGTCGGCGATGGACTCGCTTACGAGGAAATAGTCGATGCGCCATCCAGCGTTGCGCGCCCGTGCCCGCATGCGATAGCTCCACCAACTGTATGCGCCCTCAAGATCAGGGAAGCGGGAGCGGAAGGTGTCAACGAGACCGGAGTCGAGCAACTTGGTGAAGCTCTCGCGTTCCTCGTCCGAGAAGCCGGCGTTGCCGCGGTTGGGACCGGGGTTCTTGAGGTCGATCTCCTCGTGGGCCACGTTGAAGTCTCCGCAGGTTACCACAGGTTTTGTTTGCGCCAGTTCACCAAGGAACTCACGATAGCGAGCGTCCCAGGCAAGACGCACGTCGATGCGTTTGAGCTCGTTCTGTGCGTTGGGCGTGTAGACGTTGACGAACCAGTACTTGTCAAATTCCAGCGCGCACACACGACCTTCATCGTCGGCTACCTCACAGCCGGTGTGGCGGATGACTTGAATCGGCTCCTCACGGCACCAAACAGCCGTCCCTGAGTAACCCTTGCGTTCGGCGAAGTTCCAGACCTGGTGATAGCCCTCGAAGTCGAGGCCTAGTTTGGCACGCTGGTCATCTTGGAGCTTGGTCTCTTGGATGGCAAAGACGTCGGCGTCAAGCGCGCGAAATATCTCCTCAAAAGTCGGGTCCTTCTTGAGCACGGCGCGAAGACCGTTGACGTTCCACGAAACAAGGCGCAGCTCCTGCCGCGCGGGGGAATCGGTTGCCATGAGGAGGCTCCTTGTCTACCGATGGTCGGATGCTTCCCTACTCTACCACGTAGCGGTGTGCTGTGGGGATACGCTTCCATGGTGCCTCATG
>CACXDP010000046.1 GCA_902766445.1 uncultured Coriobacteriaceae bacterium | reverse complement strand
GTGGCGGCGACAGATGCCGCGTCGACCACGGGATGTCCAGCCTCGCGGCAAACCATGCGCTCGATCGGGCCCTCCACATGGCCGTACTTGGTGATGACGATGCCGCAGTCGATGGCATCACCCAACTCGTCGACCGCTGCTGCTGCCATCGGCCAAGCTGCCTTTCCGATGGCGACGAGCACCACACGTCCGCGAGGCGGCACGAAACCCTCCAATGCGGCGCGAACTGCGGGTCCGGGTAAGTTGTGCGCGATAGCTTCGCGGACGATGCGTTCGGCGTCTTTGCGCAGAGTCGTTTTCATGAATCCTCCCGAGATCGATGTGGCGTGAGCAGCCTACGTCCGATCCACATCAGTGTCGGCGTTGCGCTCCGGTGGTCTCGTAGTACCGTGCCTTGTCGCGATACATCTCGGCATCGGCGCGCTTCTGCAGGACCTCGAAGTCGTTTTGATGATTGCTGCCGTATGCCATGCCCATCGAGACGCTCACGCCGACGGCATCAAGATGCTCTTTGACCTTGTTCATGTCCTCGCGGATCTCTTCAGCGTCGAAGTCCTGCAAGACCACGAGGAACTCGTCGCCACCCGTTCGAAATACGCGTTCACGACCGAACTCGTTTGCTAGGGCCTTAGCCGTGGAGATGATGAGCCAGTCTCCTGCCGAGTGGCCGTGCGTGTCGTTCTCCTGCTTGAGGCCGTTGACGTCGGCGACGATTAGGCCGAGGGAGTGGTTGCGTCCATAGAGCTCGTTACTCAGGCGTTCTAGGGCGTTGCGGTTCATGACGCCTGTGAGCTGGTCGCCGAAAGACATGCGCGAGAGGTAGATAGCCTCTTCCTTCTCGAAGTAGACGCAGTTGTAGCGACTGTTGAAGCCGTTGTGGATGGCGACCATCATCTCGTGGCAGCTCTCGTACCCGCATGCCGAACAATTGATGTGGCGAGACTCGCGGTCGTACTTGCGTAGCGAGTGGAAGATGGCGTCGGCTTCTTCCGGCGTGGGTGTGTTTACCCTGCAAGAACCGCTCTGGTCCTCGAACGTCGCCTTATACGACTCGAGCTTGAGGCTGGAAAACTGCTCGTTGAGGCGTGCGAGGCGCTCTGCGGGTGTCCGGTCTTGGTTCCATGGGGATGCTTCGCGGGCGCTCTTGCTCGCAGTGCGTATCTGGTGGATATGTGCTAGGCCCTTGTCCTCATGGTCCTCTCGGGCGCGCGCCGTACCTTCGATGCAGCCTTCCTGACAGTTGAGGGCATCGATGAGGGCGTAGGGCAGCTCCGTGATGGACAGCTCGTTGGAGAAGGCGCGGCGCCGATTGGTCTCGAAGCGTTGGTAGAGGTACTGCTTGCCCGAAATGATGCGAATTGGCGTGTCGTCGCCGAGGAACCACCGCACATTGTCGGCAAGTCCTCCTGGCGCGGGATAGTAAGACCCGAGGCCGTAGTCCATGTCGTCGAAGGCGCTCTCTTCGTCAACCAACTGAGGGCGTAGCTCCTCCATAAGCTTGGGGAAGGTCACGTTGTACTGCACGAGCTCGTTATAGCGGTCGACCTCGATGCCCTTTGCGATGCATGGGCCGAGGAAGGCGATCATATCGGTGATGCCCAGCTCCTCCCGGCAGTAGGTGGCGAGACACATGAGGGGACTCTTCACGGGCATGAGCTGCCCTATCATGTCGGGAAGCCAGTGCTCGACGTACGATACGACGGCTGGGCACGAGGTGGAGATCATCGCCGTCATGCCTTGTTCCATGCACTTGAGGTAGGCCCAGGTGCAGATGTCGGCTCCCAGGGACACCGGCAGGATGCGACGCACGCCAAGCTTGCGCAGCGTGGCAAAGACGCGGGCGTATTCGGTCGGATACTTCGCCTCGAAGGATGGTGCGACCAGCACCGTTATCGACTCGCGGTTCGCGAGGTCCTCCAAGAACTGGCTGGTACTGTCAATGTAGTGACGTGCACCATGGGCGCAGACGTCGATGCACGCTCCGCACACGATGCAGCGCTCGGAGTTGATCGAGATCGAAGAATTCTTTGGGCCGCTGTTCGATATGCTTGCGCCGAAAGAGCTGCAGACGCGTACGCAGCGATTGCAGCCTACGCAGTTGTCGTTGGTGAATATCAGTCCCTCGCTCACGAGGGCCCCCTTTGATTGGTGTGCTTTACCAGCATGCGATACGTGCTCTTACCATAGCAGAATTGTGGTGCGCATCATGAGATGGAACGACGGAAACTCGCCAGAAGGTGTTGCAGCGCTCGACGGCTTAAGCCTCGTGCGTAGCGCGGTTGTTTGAGCACGTCGCAGTGTCAGGGTGCGAGGCAATGCCGTAGTCGCCGCTGGTCGATAGGCCTTCGTCCGCGCGGCCCAAGCGCTCCTCATCGTCTAACATAAAACTAGTAGTCCAAAAGGGGAGGGCATCATGGCACTTACGAAGTTCACCAAGGCCGAGAAGAGCTGGATTCTCTACGATGTGGGCAACTCCGCGCTGGTGCTGCTCGCGACGAGCGTGATTCCCATCTACTTCAACTCGCTTGCGGCGGCAGACCCAGCCGTCGAGCAGGTGGCCGTGGGTGCTTGGGGCACGGCCGAGACGGTGGCCTCGCTCGTCATTGCCCTGCTCATGCCTATCCTTGGCTCGATTGCCGACATGAAGGGCATGCGAAAGAAGTTCATTATCGCCTGCATCGCCATCGGCGTCGCGGCGACCGTTGCGATGGGATTCCCTTCGCATTGGCTCACGTTCCTGATCGTGTATGTCGTCTCGGCGATTGCGCTCAACGCGTCATTTGTCTTCTATGATGCGCTTTTGGTCGATGCGACCACAGAGGAAAAGATGGACGAGGTCTCGAGCCAGGGCTTTGCGTGGGGCTATGTCGGATCGTGCATCCCGTTTGTCATATGTCTCTTGATAGTGCTCAATCGTGAGAAGCTCGGCCTCCCGCTGCAGACGGCCATGCTCATCGCCTTCGTCATCACAGCGGTCTGGTGGGCGGCGTTCAGCATCCCGCTTGTAAAGAACGTCGAGCAAAAGAGCTACAAGCCGTACCGTCCTCATGCGATTCGCAACGCCGTCACGGGCATCGGCACCACACTGCGCGCGATTTGGGCCGACGAGAGCATGCGTTACTTCATCCTTGCGTACTTCTTCTACATCGATGGCGTGCACACCATTATCAAGATGGCGACGAGCTATGGGTCGAATCTCGGCATCGAGGGCACGCAGCTCGTGCTCGCCCTGCTCGTCACCCAGTTCGTCGCATGGCCTTCTTCGATTATCTATGGCAAGCTCGGCACGACCGTTGGGACAAAGAAGATGCTGCTCGTGGGTATCGTGGGCTATGCGTGCATCACCTTCTTTGCCGCGTTCTTCCTGCGGACCGCTACCGAGTTCTGGATCCTCGCCATCTGCGTGGGGCTGTTCCAAGGTGGCATCCAAGCGCTCAGTCGCTCGGAGTTCGGCAAGCTCTGTCCCAAGGATCACGTCAACGAGTACTTTGGGTTCTTTGACATCTTTGGCAAGTACGCGGCGATTCTGGGCACTGGCCTGGTGAGCATCTTTACGTTCGTGACGGGAAATCCCTCTCTGGGCGTGCTCTCCGTGGCGATTCTCTTCGTCATTGGCTTCGCGATGCTGCTCAAGGTGCCCGACCGCAAGTAAGGGTACAACTCCTTCGTGCTGGAGAAACGTCTTTTACGTAGTTCTGGATGATCGACGAGAAGAAGTAGCCAGAGCTTATCTGGCAAGAATCTTTCCTCGATTTGTATTTGTCTTCCTTCGAGGGAGATGCAAGACAATATGGTGGGTGTTCTTATGCAGTTCGACACACTCGTCAACGACATCTCTCACGGCATTCCCGCTGAGATCGAAGCCCGGCGTAAGCAGTGCGCCTACTACCGAGATAGGCTGCTCTGGTTCGAGGAGAAGGTCGTATGAGTAAGGTACCTTGGGATTTCGGAGACCTCGACGGATACATCCGGGAAGGCGAACCGGGACGTGCGGAGCGCGCGGACAACTGGCAGACGGCAATAGGCCTACAGGCGGTCGATGGTCTCACGACGTCTGACTATCTGCTCGAGACGGCGCGCGAGCACATCGAAGGCCGAATTGACATAGCCGAGGTGCAGCGGCGCATCCGCAGCTACTATGATGAGCGGGCTGGCCGTGAGGAGATCGAGGGGGAGCAGGAGGCCGACGTTGTATCTAGCCGCATTGCCGAGTTGCTGGGCGAGCGCGCGTTCACTCTTTCACCCATTGAGCTGTGTGACATCCATCGTCGTTTCTTTGACCAGTTACTGCCTCGCGCCGGCAAGTACCGCAACTACAACATCACCAAGAAGGAATGGGTTCTCAAAGGCGAGACGGTGTATTACGCAGCATGTG
>CACXDP010000045.1 GCA_902766445.1 uncultured Coriobacteriaceae bacterium | reverse complement strand
GACGGCAACGGTGGCGGCATCTATGTAAAGGCCGTCGGTGACGTCGTCGTGGGGAGGGACGTCACCGGCAACACCGCCCACGGTGACGGCGGCGGCATCTACGTCGAGAGCGGATACCTCATCGTGCAGGATCGTGCAGGCGTCAGGAATAACACGGCCAACAACGGCGGCGGCATCTACGTAGCGAACGGAGGCGCACTCAAGCTACACGGAGATGACTGCCCTGTCACCGACAACACTGCCTCCAAGGTCGGTGGCGGCGTCTATGTCAGCGCGAAAGCCGACAAGGTGGACATCGCGGGAAACGTAAAGGTTCTCGACAATACTGCCGAAACGGCCAAGGGTGTCTTTCTGGGTGGGGACAAGAAGCTGAACATCGTTGGCGTGTTTTATGGGGAGCCGCATATTGAAGTCACGCTGGGGAAGATTACTGGAAGCTTTACAACGGGGTACTCAGATAAAAACTTCAGTCATTCACCATCTGAATACTTCTATCCTGTTGACCCAGGTCTCACGGTCGTTTCCGAAAGCTTCGAGGCCAAAATGGCGATTGATATGCAAAACGTGACATATATCGAGCGGAGCTGGAATGGCACCGAAGTAGTGAGCGAACAGAAAACTTGCACGAACCCCAGGCTTCTCTCAGAAACGAAGGGAATGAACAGCGGTGGATGGTACTTGCTCGATAGGAACTGGAACTCGAACCAGCGCATCGACGTGACCAAGGACTCGTCGCTGATCCTCTTTGACGGAGTGACGCTGAACACGCAGGGCATCTACATACAGAAGGGGAAGACCCTCACTATCTACGGACAGTCAAAGGATACGGGCAAGATTGTTTCCGTAGCCAAGGTGGGCTCGGCCATTGGCGCTACGAACGACAATCGCCCAGGTGGTAACCTCATCGTTCATGGTGGCATCATCGAGGCTACCGGCGCTCGTCACTGCGCCGGCATCGGAAGCAACGACGGTAACGGAAGTGACGTGGGCAGCTTCACGATGTACGGTGGCACCGTCACTGCCAAGGGAGGCAAGCAGGGTGCCGGTATCGGTGGCGGCAGGGATTGCGACGGTGGCACGATAAAGATTTACGGTGGCAAAGTCACTGCCGAGGGCACGGACAGTTCTGCTGGCATTGGCGGCAGCGACGCGAGCGGCAAGCGCGAGGACACGAGCACCATCGAAGTATACGGGGGTACCGTTACCGCGAAGGGTAACTCTAAAGGCTCTGGCATTGGTGGCGGCGAATACGGTCACGCGACCGTTAGGATTTTTGGCGGCACCATAGTAGCTACTGGCGGTTCGAGCGGTGGCGCAGGTATCGGCAGTGGCGTTGATGGTACCGGTAGCAGTGTCAGCATCACGGGTGGCAATGTCACCGCGATTGCCGGACAAGGAGGCTATGGAATCGGCAATGGGAAGAACCGGAAGGGTGCCGCGAGTACGGTCACTTTGGGTTACACGGATGGCACAAGAAAGACGGTCAGTATCAAGGCCAGCAGCTACAATGGCAGGGTCAGGTTGGCAGAGGATTTCCGGGATGCAACGGACGGCACGATCTTCCCGGCGGCCAACCCCATGGCCAATCCGGGCGCTCTTTCCGGTAGGACTTTGGTGGCTGCGATCTCTGAAAGCGAGACCGCAGAGCCGGCATTCCGTACCCACTCGCTTCTGCTCGACGGCTCCATCGGCGTACGCTTCTTTATGGAGCTGCCCGAGATCGAAGGCGTGGACTACGCCTCGAGCTACATGGAGTTCAGCGTGTCCGGGCGCGGCTCGGTGACCGAGATCGATCCCTTCGACGCGGGCGACACCAACGCCTCGGGGACATACTACGCCTTCACCTGCAACGTGAGTTCCGTCCAGATGGCTGACGCCATCTCCGCGACCTTCCACTACGGCGATGGCAAGACCGTCTCGCAGTCCTACTCCATCTCAGAATACGTGGCAGAGTTCGCTGAGCGTGCCGGAGACTTCGACGAGTCGACAGTTGGTCTGGTCCACGCGCTGGCTGACTACGGCCACTACGTCCAGCCATACCTCGCCAGAGTAAACGGCTGGTCAATTGGTGCCGATCACGCCGAGATGCCCGCGAATGGCGAGCTCCCGAGCGATGCTGTGGCCGCCGCCCGCGAGGCGTGCCAGCCATACGCATGTTCCTGCGATATGCCCAAGGGCGGCGAGGTGGTAAGCGTCGGTATTGGCCTCGACCTTATGACGGACACGACGGCTTACCTCGTCGCCAACACTGTCGAAGGTGCCGATCTCAAGTCCGCCACGCTCGCCGATGGGACGGCCCTGCAGGTTGGGAAGACCCCTGACGGTCGCGCAAGTGTCGCGATCCCCAAGATCATGGCGCACCATTTGGGCGACGTGTTCGACGTCACGCTGGTGACCACGGGCGGTACCGAGGCACACGCGCATATGGCGGCGGTATCGTTCGCCAATGCGATGTTCGCCGCGCCGGACCATCAGGACGACGTGGAGGCGCTGGAGATGGCGACGTCACTCTGGCGCTACTGGGAGGCGGCTGACGCCTACGTGAAGGCGCACCCGGAGAGCGTCGCCTAGCAGGACAAGGGACAAGGGGGGACAAGGGGGACGGGGGAGTTTGTCCTGAGGACAAACTCCCCCGTCCCCCTTGTCCTCCGGCCACACGACGTGTTATCCGTCCTTTGAGAAGGCGCAACGACGTTATACTTTCGCATAGCGGACGATACGGCCCTGTAGTGGCGTATCCTATCCGTAACGTTATTTTGCTCGGTCTATGGATAATATGCTGCTAGGACGGCGTGACTGCACGCGCAGGAAGTCTCCGTAAGATGTAGAGGGCATGTCGCCCGCCCTCTACGCTTCCTCAGATAAGTAGTTCTGACCCTCGTATGTGCGAACGCAACTGGCAGTTCTCATGACCACGATTTCGCAACGGGATTGTGGTCAAAACTTGAGACGTGGGTGTGACAAACGCGTATATATTGCAGTCAGCATGAAGGCAACCGAAAGCAAAAGGAGAAATGCTATGACGACTGACAGCACCAGACAGAACCCGACCACCGAGGTCGAGCCCAGTGACGTGACCGAACTCAGCGAAGAGGCAATCGAGGAGCTGAGCGGCGGGTATCCTGGCGAGGCCGATGACGAAAGGTTGATGAGGCGTTGGCTCGATAGAAAGGAACAAGAAGAGCCCAAGGACGGCGGCGTTACCGGCTCGTGGTAAGTGAAGGCCAGTGACCACTTTCCCACAGTGGGATTGTGGTCACATCTTCCCGTCGCAGCGTCATCTATCAACTCTTTCAATGGCGGGATTGCATCCTTGGATTAAGCTGTTACAGGTGCGATACTGAGTGTCTACGTCTTGTGAAAGAAAGGTTCGGTACAGAAGATGGAGCATGAAGTCGGAACGATAGATTACGCCTACGAGGACAAGCTCATTCGCAGATGCAGCTTCCACTACATGATTCCGGCCATCATCGGCCTGGTGTTTGGGCAGTTGTCCCCTGTCATCGGTGGCATCTGCATCTCGTCGAGCTTGGGCGAGGCACCCTTCTCGGCACTCAGCACGATAGAGCCAATCAACCTTGCCTTTAGCGCCATTGGCGGCTTGGGCGGCGTCGGATGCGGCATTACCATCTCTAAGTGCTCAGGTTCTGGTGACAAGGACATTGCCGCGCGCGTCTTCACCAGGACCATCATCGCCCTCACGGCAACGACGATCGCCCTGAGCGTCATTCTGTTCGTCTTCGCCGATCCCGTCCTGCAGTTCCTGCGTGCGACGCCAGAGAATCTAGCTTACGCACGAGAATACCTCATCGTGTTGCTCCTCGGCTCCGTCCCTCTGGTCCTCTTCTTTGCGGGCGACTACATCCTAACCGACGACAACGACCCCGGCCTTGTGCTTGTTGCCAACATCGTGGCGGCCCTCATAAACATCGTGGGCAACATCGTGGGCATGGAGGTGCTTCACTTCCATATTGGTGCCAGCGCGTTTGCCATGGTGTTCGGGGATCTCTGCGCCTGCCTCATATTCTTGAGGCACTTCAAGAAGAAGGGCATTCTGTGCCACTTCGTAAAGCCCGAGCGCAAAGAGGGCGACCCTGGCATTTTCTCTGCCCTTAAGCCCGGCACACCCATGG
Source organism: uncultured Coriobacteriaceae bacterium (assembly GCA_902766445.1). GTDB lineage: Bacteria > Actinomycetota > Coriobacteriia > Coriobacteriales > Atopobiaceae > RUG440. Next base: position 7,846 of record CACXDP010000045.1, on the reverse strand, counting down.
CAATCATGTATGTGATGTTTGCAGTTCAAATGGTCGTTCAAAACCTCGTTCTTAGTGACGAGAGCGGTACCAGTGGATTGGGCAACTCGGCCGTCATCGACAACCTTGTGCTCTTCCTCACCATCTTTACCGCGTCGGCGAGCGAGCCGGTGATGCCACTTGCCTCATCTTACTTCGGCGAGGGCAATCACTGCGGCACCATGCTGGTCAAGCGATCCATGTATCATTTGGGTATGCGTTTACTGGCACCCATCGTTTTGGTTATTGCGGTGTTTCCCCAGCTGTTCATCGCGCTCTTCTCGGTGCAGGATCCGGTGATGCTTGACACCCTGCCCTTTGCCATTCGCGTCGTTTGCTTCAACGCTTTGTTCACCTTCACCAACGACTCCATGGTTAACTATCTCTCTGCCACAGAGCGCGAGCGACTTGCGAACACCTCGTACGCCATCCAAATCGCCGTAAACGTGACCGCCACGCTTGGGCTCGCCGGTGTGGCGGGCATGGATGCTCCGTGGTATGGAGCTATGCTCGCAAACCTGTGCTCCTGCACATTCCTGCTCGTCGCTGGCCGTCTTGCCAGAGGTTTCTTCAAAGAGTACCCAGAAAACGCGCTCGTACTCACTGGCGGGTACGCGGATGCCGCCCAAATGGAGGCATGGCGCGCCGACACCGACAAGGTCCTCGGCCAGGCACATACGGCCACCGTGTGGGAGAAGCTCATCGAACCGTTCCTCGCCTCCGACGCCAACGAGCCGGATCAGCTCTGCTCGTATAGCGTCATTCGACGCGATAACGGCGATACGGCCGCCATCCTGCGCTATGGGGGACACACGTCCTTGAAGAACCTCCTGTTCGGCAGTGAGGGCGAGGGCGAAGAAGACGAGGAGGAGCTGGCACATGTGTATGGCGAGTGCGTGAGCTCAGAGTTCAATACGTTACAGCGGCTCATGATTAACTTCGAGGCCGAATAGGTAAAGCAGACGCTCTGAAAGCGAGGAAGCATGACCGAACGCGAATTCAAACAGCTGTTGAGCATACATAACACAGAATGGCCTGTGCCCTACCGACCCGCATATCGGCTCATCGAGGACAGCGCCCACGCTCATCCTGACCGTACGGCTGTGGTGGCGTGCGACCGCACGCTTACCTACGGCGAGCTCAACGCCGAGGCAAACGCCGTGGCACGCGCCTTGGTGGAGGCGGGTGTGGGCGCCGATAGCAAGGTGGCCGTGCTTGCGGATCGAGATGGCTGGGCTTACGTCATGCGTACGGCACCGCTCAAGGCTGGCGCTGCCTTTATGCCCATAGACCCCGAGTATCCCGAGGAGCGCGTGCGCTACATCCTGGAGGACTCGGGCTGCAAGCTCGTGCTCACCACGAAGGCTGTCCACGAGCGCCGTGCCGACCTGTTCGCCGCTCTTGCTGACCTCGACCTCAACGTCATCGAGGTGGAGACGGCGGTGGCCACACACGATACGGCGGACCTTGGTCTAGAGGTTGCGCCGCACGACCTCGCGTACGTCATATACACCTCCGGTTCCACGGGTAAGCCCAAGGGCGTGATGCTCGAGAATCACAACCTCAACAATTTCTGCCACATGAACCCAAAGAACATCGAGGTCATATTTAACGTGCAGGACTGCAGCGTGACTATTGCCTTGGCCGCCTTCACGTTTGACGTCTCGGTAATGGAGCAGTTCCTGCCGCTCGCAAATGGCCAGACCGTCGTGTTGGCAACGATGGACCAAATCATGGACCCAGACGCCATGGCCCGTCTCATCGACCAGTACCAGGTGGATTCGTTTACCTGCACGCCAAGCTACCTTTCCAACCTCATAGAGGTGCCGGTGTTCGCCAAGGCCATGGAGCGAATTCGAGCCGTGGACGTGGGTGCGGAGGCGTTTCCGGGCGACCTGTACACGCGCCTGAAGGCCATCAATCCTAGCATGAGCATCATGAACAGCTATGGACCCACCGAGTGCACCGTTTCCAGTACGGCCGCAATTCTTGAGGGTCCCGACGACATTACTATTGGCGTGCCCCTTGCCAACTACCAATGCATAACGGTAAACGAGGAGGGCGAGCCACTGCCGCTGGGAACCCAAGGCGAGCTCGTTATCCTGGGTGATGGCGTGGGTCGTGGCTACATTGGCCGCGACGACCTCAACGAGCGCAATTTCATTTCGTACTTTGGCATTCCCGCCTATCGTGCCGGCGACCTTGCCGTGGTGCGTCCGGACGGTAACATCGAGTTCCACGGCCGCGTGGACGACCAGGTAAAGCTGCGCGGTCTGCGCGTGGAGCTGGGCGAGGTCGAGAAGGTTATCGGAAGCTTCCCCGGTGTCAAGCAGGCAGTGGTAACGGTCGTGAAGGGTGCGCAAGAGTATCTGGCCGCTCACTTCCTCGCTGACAAGCCCATCGACATCGCCGAGCTCAAGCGCCATGCCAAGCAGTACCTCACCTCCTACATGGTGCCCCAGAGCTTTATGCAGATGGAGGAGTTCCCCCTCACGCCCAACGGCAAGGTGGACAAGCGCGCCCTGCCCGAGGCCGAGCTGGACTACAGCGACATTGTTCCTGCGCAAACCGATGTGCAAAAGCAGCTGCTGGACATCGTCTTTGGCATTCTCAAGACCGATCGCGTGGGCGTTACGACCGACTTGCTTGAGGCCGGCCTGTCTTCACTTGGCGCCATCCGCTTGTGCAGCGAGATTCGCGCTGCGTTTGGCGTGGCCATAAAGACCTCAGAGCTCGCCGACAACTCCACGGTGGAGGATCTCGAGCACCTCATTGGCGCAACGGGTCCGGCGCGTTCCTACGAGCTGCGCGACGAGTATCCGCTCTCGCAAACGCAGACGGGTATTCTCGTTGAGGTCCTGCGGCATCCGGGTACCACTATGTACAACCTGCCCGAGCTCTATACGCTCGACGCTTCAGTAAACGTGGAAAAGCTTGCCGACGCCGTACGTGCGGCCATATCCGTCCATCCGTACCTGTTCATGACGGTGCGCAGAGATGCGGAGGGCAAGCTGCATGCCGTACGGCGCGACGGCCATCCCTTTGAGGTGGAAATCATTCGGGCAAAGAGCCTGCCCACGGAGGACGAGCTGGTGCGTCCGTTTGACCTCATGAGCGGCGAGCTCTTGTTCCGTGCGGAGATTTACGTAACGGACGACGGCTCGTATTTGCTGTTCGATACGCACCACATTGTGAGCGACGGTGGCTCCATTGACATCCTCATGGAGGACGTTGAGCGTGCCTACCAGGGCGAGACGCTGCAGGCCGAAGAATACACGGGCTTTGAGTTCGCATTGGATGAGGAAGAAGCGCGCGCAACCAATCGTTTGGATGCCGCCAAGGCGTTCTATGAGGGCTATTTCCGCGGATGCGGTGGCGAGACCATGCCCGTGAGGGATGGAAACGAGGCCGCAGGCCACGTGGCGATGGAGCGACTCCGTGGCAAGGCGGATGGCGCGGCGGTTCGTGCCTTCTGCGACGAGCACGGCCTTCCGCTCAACGCCTTCTTTACGGCTGCCTTTGCCTTTGCGCTCAAGGAGTACGCTGACGCCGAGGTGCCGGTGTTCACCACCATCTACAACGGGCGCAACGACCCGCGCCTTGCAAACAGCGTCTCCATGCTGGTAAAGACGCTGCCCGTGTCGCTCGACTGCAAGGATGACGACTACGTGATGTCGCTCGTGGAAACCTGCAAGTCGTACCTCACCGCCGCCATGGCCAACGACCTGTACAGCTTTGCCGAGATACACCAGGCGTACGGCATAGATGGCGACGTGATGTTCGTGTATCAGGGCGAGTTCGAGCACGGGTTTCCCCTGGGCGGTAAGAACGCTCCCGTTAAGCAGCTGGGTCTCTCCCGCGCGCGTGCGGCCTTTGCCCTCGACCTCTCGCTCGACGGCGACGAGCTCGTGTTTGAGCCCGAGTACGACCCCACGGTATTCTCGCCCTACACCGTGCACGGCATGGTAAACCTCATGGACCACGTGGTGGACGAGTTCGTCGCGAAGGATCGTCTGCGCGACGTCACGTTGGTTTCCGCAGAGGAAGAGGAGCGCATCCGCTCCCTGCACGACACGGACTGGCCGGTGGCCGAGCGCCCCGCGTACCGCCTGTTGCAGGATCAGGCCGAGGCCAACCCCGACGCCGTGGCGCTCGTGGCCTGCGACCGCACGCTTACTTACGGCGAGCTCAACGGGTTGGCCAACGCGGTGGGCCACGCGCTTGTGAGCGCCGGTGCCGCACCCAACTCGATGGTGGCCGTAATGGCCGAGCGGGACAGCTGGGCCTACGTGATGCGACAGGCCGCACTCAAGGCGGGCGCAGCCTTTTTGCCCATCGATCCCGAGTATCCCGAGGAGCGTGTGCGCTACATCCTGGAGGACTCCGGATGCAAGCTGGTGCTCACCACGCAGGCGATTCTCGTGCGTCGCTCGGACCTCTTTGCAAACATCGCCGATTTGCAAGTTGCGGTTGTGGAGGCCTCGCGGGCGGCCGAGCACCAAAGCCAGTCGAACCTCAACGTGGAGGTGGACCCGCACGACTTGGCCTACGTCATCTACACGTCCGGTTCCACCGGACGTCCCAAGGGCGTTATGATCGAGAACCACAACCTCGTGAACTTTGTGGACGACGATGACAAGAACCACGAAATCCTGGGCTACACGCGCCGCGGACACGTGAGCCTGGCAATCGCCGCCTTCACCTTTGACGTATCGGTCATGGAGGAATCCATCGCCTTGGCAAATGGCATGACCGTCGTGCTTGCCACGCAGGAACAGATTATGGATCCAAATGCCATAAGCGCGCTAATTTGCGACAACGGCGTTGACCTTATGACCTGCACGCCAAGCTACCTTACCAACATGATCGAAGTGCCGGTGTTCGCCCAGGCCATTAAGCAGATTAAATCGGTGGACTTGGGCGCCGAGGCGTTTCCGCCCGACCTGCACGCCCGCCTTACGGCTTTGAATCCAAGCATCTACATCATGAACGGCTACGGCCCCACCGAGGCTACCATCAGCTGCACCATGCAGGTGGTTACCGACGCCACCAACGTGACCATTGGCATTCCCAACGTTAACGTGCACGTTGCCACCGTGGACCGCGCTGGCAGGCTGCAACCGCTGGGTGCCACCGGCGAGCTCGCCATTTTGGGCGCCGGCGTCGGTCGCGGCTACGTTGGGCGCGAGGACCTCAACGCCCGCAGCTTCGTCCGCCTGCTGGGGATGCCGGCATATCGCTCTGGCGACCTCGCGCGCATCCGCGAGGACGGCCAGATCGAGTATCGTGGCCGCATGGACGACCAGGTCAAGCTGCGCGGACTGCGCGTGGAGCTGGGCGAGGTCGAGAGCGTGATGAACGCCTATCCCGGCGTGCGCACCAGCGTATGCGTGGTTGCCCATGGCGAGACGGACTACCTGGCCGCGTACTTTACGGCCGAGCAGGAGGTAGACCTCGCCGACTTCCGCGCGCATCTGGCGAAGTACCTCACCTCCTACATGGTGCCGCAGGCCTACCTGCAGCTGGACGAGCTACCGCTCACGGCCAACGGCAAGGTTGACAAGAAGGCGCTGCCCGAGGTGCAGGTAACGGCCGACGAGATCGTGCCCGCCCAAAACGAGACACAGGAGCGCATACTCGCCATCGCGACCAGTGTAATCGGCATCGACGAGATTGGCATTACCACCGACCTCTTTGCTGTGGGTCTCTCCTCGATTGGCTGCATTCGCCTGTGCGCCCTTTTGGGCGATGAGTTTGGTAAGCCCGTTAAGGTTGCTGACGTATTCGACCATGGGACGGTACGTGAGCTCGAGCAGCTCATAAGTGACGCTGTCGAAGAGACAACCCACGAGTTGCGCGAGGCCTATCCGCTCTCGCAAACGCAGGCCGGCATCTTTGTGGAGTGCCTGCGCTTCCCAGATACCACGGCTTACAACATCCCCTACCTGTACAAGCTGGACAACGACGTAAGCATAGAGCGCTTGCGCGAAGCGCTGCAAAAAACGCTTGTGGCGCATCCGTATTTGTTCATGACCGTTCGACGTAACGACGATGGCGAGATTCTTGCTGTTCGCAACGAGCCGCAGGTAGCCGAGCTGGCCGTGCGCTCGGAGTTGCCAAAGGTTCAGGACCTTGTGCGACCGTTTGACCTTACTGGTGGCGAGCAACTCTTCCGCGTGGAGCTTTTTGACACGGCCGACGGCAAGTACCTGTTTGTGGACACGCATCACATCGTAAGCGACGGTGAGTCGCTGGACATCCTGTTTAACGATGTCGAGAGCGCTTACGCTGGTGGCGAAGTACAAGCCGAGACGTACACCGGCTATGAGTATGCCTTGGATGAGGAGGCTGCGCGCGTCTCGGAGCGCTTGGACGCCGCCAAATCGTTCTACGACAGCATCTTCCGTGGCTGTGGTGGCGACACTCTGCCCACCAAGGATGGCAACAAGGGCAACGAGCACATTGCGCTTGCACATGCTGAGGCTGCCAAGGCGGCGAACGAGGTACGTGCCTTCTGCGATGCAAACGGTCTTTCGGCCAACGCCTTCTTCACAACGGCGTTTGGCCTTGCCCTACAGTCCTACACATCCGCCGAAGACGGTGCTGTATTCGCAACCATCTACAACGGCCGCAACGATTCCAGGCTAGAGAACAGCGTGACCATGTTGGTAAAGACGCTGCCCATGCTGTTTGTGGACAATCCCAACCAGCCGGTGACCGAAGCAATCGCCGCATGTCAGAGCTATTTGCTCAGCGCCATGGCAAACGACATCTACAGCTTTGCGGAGATCAGCAATGCGTACGGCATCAAGGGCGACATTCTCTTTGCGTACCAAGGCGATTCCGCCGACGGTGGCATGCTTATTGGAGGCCGCAACGCCACCGAGATTGACCTTGAGCTCTCGCAGGCCAAGGCGGGGATGGACATCGACATATTTATGGAGGGCGACAAGGTTGCCATCGACTGCTCGTACGACCCCGCACAATACAGCGCCCACACGGTAGATGGCCTGCTGGGCATGGCGCTTGTTATATGCCATGAGCTTACGGTGCGTGCTACCTTGGGGCAGGTTCAGCTCGTTACCGCGCAGGACGAGGAGCGCATCCGCTCGCTGCACAACACGGATTGGCCTGTGGCCGAGCGTCCCGCCTACCGTCTGGTGCAGGACCAAGCCGATGCCAACCCCGATGCCGTGGCGTTGGTGGCATGCGACCGCACGCTTACCTACGGCGAACTCAACGCGCAGGCCAACGCGATCGCGCACGTGCTCGCAGACACTGGGGTCGGCCCCGAGTCCATGGTGGCCGTGCTTGCCGAGCGCAACTCGTGGGCTTATGTGATGCGCCAGGCCGCGCTCAAGGCCGGCGGCGCCTTTTTGCCCATCGACCCGGAGTATCCCGAGGAGCGCGTGCGCTACATCCTGGAGGACTCGGGATGCCGACTGGTGCTCACTACCGCCGAAGTGCTCGAGCAGCGCGCCGAGCTGTTTGGGGACCTTGGGGACCTCGAACTCGCAATTGTGGAGGCAAGGCATGCTGCCGCGGCAGGTGCCAGGGATAACCTCAACGTGGACGTCAAGCCCCAAAACCTCGCCTACACAATCTACACCTCCGGCTCCACCGGACGTCCCAAAGGTGTCATGCTCACCAACAAGAACCTCGTCAACTTTGTGGACGACGACGACAAGAACCACGAGATCTGTGGCTACACGCGTCGAGGCCACGCAAGTCTGGCCATCGCCGCGCTTACCTTCGACGTCGCCATCATGGAGGAGTTCGTGCCCCTGGCCAATGGCCTCACGGTGGTTTTGGCAACGGGTGAGCAGAT
>CACXDP010000044.1 GCA_902766445.1 uncultured Coriobacteriaceae bacterium | reverse complement strand
GTTGCCGACCCAGCCGAGGGTCGCGCCGCGCACGACGATCTCGGCCGCGAGACCCGGCTGCAACCATGCGGAGTGCTCGGTCTCAGGTACGCGGTAGCGTACCTTCTGGATGCGGAGGGCGTCAAGCAAGTTCTCGACAATGCCCTTTGCGTCAAAGAAGTCAAGCGCGGGGGATTTTAAGTTCCATGCATCATCGCCCCAAGCACCGGAGAGCACGCCAGCCACGAGCGTCTGCTCCTTGGGCAGGCTCTTGTTTGCGCGGCCATGGAGGACGCGGCCAATCTCGTAGAGCTGGACGTTGGACACTCCGTGATCCTTGTTGTATGCGACGGCGCGCAAGAGGCCCGGCATGAGGTCGCGGCGCATCTCGGACTGCTCGCTCACGAGCGGGCGGATGATACGCACCGGCAGGCTCTCGATCTCACGAGCCATGCCCAGGCGAGCCAAGTCGCGCGGATCGGCGAAGCAGTAGGTGGTCGTCTCGCAAAGACCGCAGGCGCGCAGGGTCTGGCCGATGAGACGCTCGCGACGCTGCTCCTTCGTGAGTCCGCCGGGATGGTTGCGCGACGCAGGCAGGGTCGGCTCGACGTCGCCCTCGCCCCAGAGGCGCACGACCTCCTCGACGAGGTCGATCTCGCGCGTGAGGTCGGGACGGTTGGTAGGCGCGGTAATGACGAAGTGAGCCGGGTCGGTGGTGTCTACCGCACATCCCAAGCGCTCGAGGCGCGCTGCCATGAAGCCATCCTCGATGGGCGCCCCACAGATTGCGCGCACACGCTCGGGACGCAGCGTAATGCGGGTCGGCTCAACCGGACGCGGATAGGCGTCCACCATGCCACGCACGACTTCCGCACCACAGCACTGCTCAAAGAGTGCGGCCGCGACGTCGGAGACGGTGGCACAGTTGGCTGCGTCCACCTGGCGCTCGAAGCGGATGGAGGCCTCGCTCATGAGACCCAAGCTGCGGCTCGTGCGGCTGATGCAACCGGAGTCGAAGCACGCGCTCTCGAGCAGGACGTCTACCGTCGTGTCATCGATGTCGGAATTGAGACCACCCATCACGCCGGCTAGCGCGACCGCGCGGTCATCACCGTCGGAGATGACGAGCATGTCAGGCGTGAGGGCACGATCCTGTTCGTCGAGGGTCGTCATATGCTCGCCCTCGTGCGCGCGACGCACGACGATGTGACGCTTGCCATCGACCTCGGTGAGTTTCCCGAGATCGAACGCGTGCAGGGGCTGGCCGGTGAGGAACATCACGTAGTTCGTAACGTCAACGACGTTGTTTATCGGGCGGGCGCCGGCTGCCTTTACGCGCGCAGCGAGCCAGTCGGGGCTGGGGCCGATCTGCACGTTGCGCACGACGCGCGCAGTGTAGCGGCAGCAGAGCTCTGGGTCGTCGATGCGCACGTCCACGAGGCTCTCGGCCCCGTCCTCGCCGCTCTCCCCCACGCCGATCTCGCGCTCGATCTGCGGCAATTCGATGTGGGTGGAGATGTCAAAGATTGCCGACACCTCAGTCGCCACGCCCGTCATCGACAGGCAGTCGGGGCGATTCGGCGTCATCTCGCAGTCGAGCACCGTATCGGACAGGCCGCGATACTCGGCGAAGGGCACGCCCACGGGAGCGTCGGCGGGCAGAACGATGATGCCCTCGTGCGAGTCGGAGAGTCCCAGCTCGCGCTCGGAACAGTTCATGCCACAGGACTCCACGCCACGGAGCTTGGACTTCTTGATGCGGAAGTCGCCGGGGAGAACAGCGCCAATCTTTGCGACGACGACCTTGTCGCCCTGCTCGAAGTTCTGGGCGCCGCAGACGATCTGCAGTGGCTCGGGCTCGTCCACCTGAACCTTGCAGAGCCACATGTGGTCGGAGTTTGGATGGGGCTCTTTGCTGATGATTTGGCCTGTCACGATGTTGTCGAACTCCGAACCGGTACGCTCCACGCCCTCGACCTCGGTACCCGTGCGGGTGAACTCGTCCACCAGCTGCTGCGGGTCGTTCGGCAGGTCCACCAAGTCCTTGAGCCATTCATATGATACGCGCATGTTGTTCTAGCCTCTCTACTCTTAGAACTGACGGAGGAAGCGCATGTCGCCTTCCATGAGCATGCGCAGGTCGGGAAGGTCATAGCGCAGCGCCGCGACGCGTTCCACGCCGATGCCGAACGCGAAGCCAGTGTACTTCTCCGGGTCGATGCCCACGTACTGAAAGACGTTCGGGTCGACCATGCCGCAGCCCAGGATCTCCAGCCAGCCGACGTTCTTGCAGAAGCGGCAACCTTTGCCGTGGCAGACGCCACAGCTCACATCGACCTCGCAGCTCGGCTCGGTGAACGGGAAGAAGTGCGGACGATAGCGCGTGGCGCGATCCTTGCCGAATATCTCGCGGCAGAAGTAGTCGAGCGTGCCCTTGAGGTCGCCGAAAGTGATGCCCTCATCTACGACGAGACCCTCTACCTGTGTGAACTGGGGCAGGTGGTTCGCATCGGGCGTGTCGGGGCGAAAGACCGTGCCCGGGCAGATCATATAGATGGGCGGCTTGTTTTGCTCCATGTAGTGGACCTGCATGCCCGAGGTCTGGGTGCGCAGGAGCACGTCGGAGTCGCCAAGCATCAGGGGCGGCTTGCCCTCGGGAGCGTTGTCCTCGATGTAGAAGGAGTCCTTGGCCGAGCGGCTCGGGTGGTTCTCCGGCGCGTTGAGCGCGGTGAAGTTGTAATAGGTGGTCTCGACGTAGGGGCCGTCCGCCACGATGTAACCAAGGCCGCAGAAGATGTCCTCGATCTCCTCGCGGATCTGGTTGATGAGGTGCTGCGTACCGTTGGAATAGCGCCTGCCCGGCAGGGTGACGTCGGCCGCCTCGGCCTGCATGCGCGCATAGAGGAGTTCCTTGCCGAGGTCCTCTTGGCGCTGTTTGATGGCCGTGTCCACGTTGGCACGGACGGTGTTTGCCAGCTTGCCCATGGCAGGGCGATCCTCTGCGGGAATCTTGCCCATCATGCGCATGATGGCCGTGAGCGATCCCTTCTTGCCCAAGATCTGCACACGCAGCTGCTCGAGCGCGTCCATGGTCTCGATGGCCTGCAGTCTTTGTTTGACCTGCGCCTCGATGACCTCGAGCTCTTCCTTCATTGCCATACGCAACTCCTTCTTTCCAAACAAGTACCGCCCTTGGTGCGCCGTAGCGCATGCCCAAGGACGGATTATCCGCGGTACCACCTCGGTTGGGCGCTCCGGTTGTCGTCTCCGGGCACCCCGCTCGCGAGCCTTGCAGCCCGTTGCCCCGTGTCGTGGGGTTGACGGCTTCCCTACTGAGCTTGGACAGCGTCACGCGCGCATAACCGTTGCCGTTCAGGTCGCGGCTCGGGAGTGAACTCCGTGCGTCAGCCTTCGCAGGTGCCTCCCAGCCGATGGGCACCCTCTCTCGTGGTCGGGCACGCGGTGCACGAACCTCTCCGTCATCGCCATTGGAGCGAGAGTATAGCACATGTTGGCGGTGCTTGGGATGCCAAAGGGATTAAAGGGACTGTCCCCCTCGTCCCTTTTGCACCTTGAATAGTATATAATGAGTAAATTGATAGAAGATAAATGGTTAATAATCAGACTTATTGATGGAGGAGAAATGTCAGTAATATATCCCATCTCTGACCTGCAAAAGAGGCCCGCTGAAGTCAAGGAACACGCAAGACGCGAGGTGGTACACCTAACGGAAAACGGAAGAGGCGCATACGTAATGATGAGCGAGGATTTCTTCGAGGATTACGTGGCGCGCAAACAGAACGAAGCAGTGTGGGAATCCGAACTCGTAGCAGCCGTGGAAGCGGGAATGCATGATGTAGAGCAGGGTCGAACCTACACGCTAGAGGAGACCCTCAAGCATATCGAAGAGTTGCGAGCACACTTGAATGGCAATGAGGCAGCATGAGCAAAGGTGAGACCAAAGTCTTTATCTCGAAGCTCTTCTTTGACGCCCTTGATGAGGTAAGATCGCAACGCACGCTCGACGAAGTCGCGAGAAAGCTCCAACTCCTCGCCAGCTTTCCCGATATGGGCAGAATCTCCACGAGCTTATCTATCACAAGTCACTTTGGCGATAACGTCAGGACACTCACCTGTGGCAATTACGTGCTCGTGTATAGCCACGAAGCCGACGTTGTAAACGTACTCGCACTTCATCCAGCAAGACTTATCGTAAACTAAGGATGCCAAGGGGAAGCACCCCTTGGCACCTACCTACGCCAGACGACCTCCGACGTAGGTCTCGACGAGGTTCATGCTGGAATCGAGGATGGTAAGGTCAGCATCGCGGCCAGGCAGAATCTGCCCGCAGCGGTCATCGATCCCACACGAACGCGCGGGAACCTCGCTCGCCATGCGGATGGCCTGCTCTGCCGTCACGATGCCCCAGCTCACGACGTTGCGCACAGCTTGCACGAGGGTGAGCGTGCTGCCCGCGAGGTTGCCCGCACCCTTGAGGTATGCCGCGCCACGGCGCAGCTCGATGGGCAGCTCGCCGATGAAGTAATCGCCATCAGGAAGGCCGCCGCAGCTCAGGCAGTCCGTAATGAGCGCGACGTGCTCCCAGCCCTTCGAGCGCACGAGCACCTCGCACGCCACCGGATCGACATGCTTGCCATCGCAGATGAGCTCCGAATACACACCCTGGCTCGTCATGGCACAGCCAACGATACCGGGCTCGCGATGTCCGAGGTCATCCATCCCATTGAAGGTGTGTACCACAACGCGCGCACCCGCGAGTACCGCAGCCGCCGCTTCGCCATAGGTGGCAGAGCTGTGGCCGATGGCAGCCGTATAACCCGCCGCCGTCGCAGCCGCGACATAATCGACGGCACCATCGCGCTCGGGAGCAAGGGCTGTCTTTACGATGAGGCCCTTTGCTGCTTCCTGCCAGCCCTCGAGCACCTCCATGCTCGGGTCGATGAGGTAGCGCGGGTCCTGCGCACCCTTGTGTTCGTACGTGAAGAATGGCCCCTCAAGGAAGATTCCCTGCGTACGCGCACCCACGAAGTCAGCGTTCTCCTGTTGTGCTGCCACGGCTTCGGCTACGCTTGCACACGCCTGCCCGGTCTTCTCCACGCCCGCCGTGAGCGTAGTGGCAAGCCAGCTCGTAGTGCCCCTCTTTGCGAGCTCGACCGTGATGGCATCAATCCCAGCTGCGTCACAATCCATGACGTCATGACCAGCGAAACCGTGGATGTGCGTGTCTACGAAACCGGGGGCAACCCAGCAACCTCTGCGGTCGACGATACGCATTCCCTCGGGACGCTCAACGCTCACGCCACCGAACTTGCCGTCCTCGATGATGAGGTAGCCGAACCCGTCGATGCCGCTTGGTAGCACCAACTCATCAGATACGATTGCAAAGGTCTCCATGGTTGTCCTACTCCTCCGTATCCTCGGTCTTCTCTTCCTCGATCTGCTTCCGGATCTTTCGCACCTCGCGCTCTGCCCATGGCGGCACGATCTCATAAAGGTACGGCTTTGGCTTGCCCCGCATGTAGAGAGCAGAAGGATCGACCTCGATGCCCTTGGCCCTGAGCTGCTCCATAATGATCATCACCGGACGGCGCGTGAGCGCCGAGCTGCCAAAGGCGATGGCTGTGTGCACCAGATCGCCCGGAATGCTCTCGAGGTACTCCTCCATCGAGGGATCAAGACGGAACTTGTAAAGTGCACCACCGATGAAGAGCACATCTACGGGCTCTGTGATGGGCGCGCGAGGATCGTCGATTGAGATGGGCTCCACATCGATATCGTCTACATTATCGAATCCGCTCGCAATTATCTCGGCCATCTCTTTGACGTGCCCGCCTCGCGACTGGTATCGAATCGCAACTTTCATGCATACCTCCCTGTCGTTTGCGCCACAGGATAGTGCCGCAGGGAACACTCCCCGCGGCACACTCCCTGCGGCACAACCTGACGACTAACCCTGCATCGCCTGATAGGCACTACCATACATCGCGGCGTCATTACCCAAGCTTGCGGGCAAGATACGCGTGCTGATGGAGGGAGCCAGGCAATACTTGCGGAACGCAGCACGGAGCTCCTCGGCATAAAGCTTGAAGCCACCGCCAACTCCGCCACCGATGAGATAGAGCTGCGGGTCAATAATCACCGAGATCTGGGCAAGCGCATAGCCGAGGCAGTCGCACATCGTCGAAATGGCTGCTTGGGCGGCCTCGTCGCCAGCGCGATACGCGTTAAAGATCGAAAGCGTATCAGTGGGGCCGTCGAGCTTCACGGGAGTCTGCCCGAGTTTCTTGCACTCTTTCTTGTACACGCGGACGATGCCCGAGGCAGAGGCATACTGCTCAAGACAACCCTGCCTACCGCAACCGCACGATGCCGTCTCGTCGCGGTTGACGGTAATGTGGCCAATCTCCCCACCGGCACCAAAGGCGCCAGACACGATCTTGCCACCCGAAACGACGCCGCCGCCGACGCCAGTACCGATGGCGACCAGCACGAAGCTGCTTGCGTCCTTGGCCGTGCCCTGCCACAGCTCTCCCAAAGCTGCCGCGTTCGCATCGTTAACAAAGGCAAGGTTCGCGCGCTTGAAGGTACGCTTGAGGGCTGCCTGCAGGCCCTTGGGATCGAGCTCGATATTTGCGAGCATTCCGACTTCGCCGTCATCGTCCACAGGACCAGGAACGTCCAGGCCCACGGCGATCACATCGTCAGCCGACGCGCCGTTGTCCTCGAGAAGCTTCTTTAGCCCCTCGGTCACGACGGCAAACGCGGCCTCACTCACGATTTCGCCTGTGGGAATCTTGGTCGCTGCCTGAAGCATACCCTCCGTGGAAAACATGCCGGCCTTGATGCTCGTACCACCGATGTCGATGCCCAGTACCTTGTCCATGAGTCACTCCTCTCGTGGGATGGTTTATAACCTTGCAGTCAATTGTACCGTTAGCGCGGGACGATATGTGCGAAGAGTAGCAGCTCACTGGGAAACGGTAGCCCCCATCGTGTCATTTGTGCCGACCGGGGATACTCCCCCTCCGACATGAAAGGGCCACCCCGGAGGGTGGCCCTGGTTGGCGGTGTTTGCGCCTTTGCGCTCACCGCGCCTCGCGCTACTTGCGCTAGTACCTCGCGCTACTACGCCTGCGCCTCGCGCTACTTGCGCTTGCGGCGGCGAAGGGTGCCAGCTGTCACGAGCGTGGCTCCGGTCGTGAGGAGCGCCGCCAGCTGGACAGCAGCCGTGGGATCTCCGGTCTTGGGCGTGCTTGACCTCGTGGTCGAGGAGACCGGGGACGAGCCGGTGGTCGTCGTGGAGGACGTCACCGGGGTGCCGGTCCTCGTAGTCGTGGTCGTGGTGCCAGAGCCTGTGGAGCCCGTTGTCGTGCTGGTAGTAGTTGTCTTGTCGTCCTTGGTTTCGGTCTTGCTGCTTCCAACGGTGTTGGTGAAGGTGAAGCCGTCCTCAAGGCTGCCGGCGGCCGTGGACTTGCTCACGGTGACCCCGGTCGCCTTCGTCTCGGCCACGGTGTACTCGGAGAGGTCGTCCTTGCTGATGCCGGTGAAGCTATCGGTCGGGTTGTCCGCCGTGAGCTCGAGCTCCTGCTTCGGGTCGAGCGACTTGCCGTCTCGACGCAGCTCGATCGTGACGGTCGCACCCTCAGGCCAGTCGATGTCCTCACCGTCGGCGTCTTTCCAGACCTTGGTGACACTGATATCAACGGTTTCAGCCTCATCCGACAATGTGTTGGTAAAGATGAAGCCTTCCTCAGGACTACCCGACCCGATTACCTTGGACGTGACCCAGTCCCCTTGGACCTTCGTCTCTTCGACGGTGTACTTGTCGAGCTCCGCGGGGTCGATTCCGGTGAATTTGCCAGCCTGAGCCTCGGCCGTGAGCTCAATCTCCTGCTTCGGGTCAAGAGGCTCACCATCCTTGTAGAGCTCTATCGTGACTGTCGCGCCCTCGGGCCAGTCGATCTTCTCGCCTTCGGCGCTCTCCCACACCTTAGCGACTGCGATGTCTACCGTGTCGGCCTCTTCGGGCAGGGTGTTGGTGATGGTGAAGCCCGTCTCCTGGTCGCCCGCGACGGACGCGGTGCAGCCCTCGGGCACGCCGGTG
>CACXDP010000043.1 GCA_902766445.1 uncultured Coriobacteriaceae bacterium | reverse complement strand
GTCGTTGAACACGGTCTCGTCGAAGAGCCCGCCCGCGAAGTGCTCGTTCCTCTTGTGGGCCTCGTCCCAGTAGTCTCCGCCGTCGCGTAGGAACCGGAACTCGTCCTCGCTGATGCCCGTCACCTCCAGGAACACGTCGTCCTCGGTGTAGTCGTCGAAGTTGGCGAGCGTCAGATTCTCGTCACCGTAGGCCATGAGGAAGCTCGGGATGGTCCGGGCGAAGCCGCGCAGGTTGGCGCGGACCGTGTCCTCGACGCTGGCCTTCTCGTCCTCGGCCTTGAAGGTCTCCAGCTTGCGCGTGACCTCCTTGGGCTGCTCGTCGATGGTCTGCTGCACGAAGTCGGCCGTTGACTGCTTGAACGACTCCATGGCGGACATGATGTCCTGCTGGTAGGCCGCCTTCGCCGCCTCCACCTCGCGCGTGGTCTGGGCCTCCTTTACCTTGCGGTCGCGCTCGGCCTGCGCGACGCGCACCTCCCGCTCGAAGTCGCCCGACAGCTGCTCCACGTGGCGGTTGACCTGCTGGTGCACCTCGCGCGTGAGCTGGTTCGCGCGGCTCTTCTTGCGCTTGCCGAGGTCGTACTCCTCCACTGCGGGCTGGATCACCTCTCGCTCTATGGTCCCCTTGAGCGCCTCGCCGACCTGCCGCACGCTGCGCATCATCTTCGAGAGGTCGTCCTCGTCCTCCAGGTCGTCCAGGACGGGGTCGATGGCCTCCTCGAGCTTCTCGTAGATCCTGTCGCCGAAGAGCTCCGCGTGCCTGCCGACCACGACCTCCTCGGGGACCTCGACGTTGCCCTCTTCGTCAACGGTGACGTCCCCCATGCCCGCCAGCGCGTTCTCGCGGGCGTCGAAGCTGTCCTCTCGCGCGGGCTTGAGCTTCTCGACGATCGCCGTGACGGCGGCAGGAGCCCCGAATATGCCGCTTATGTTGGCGAACAGGTAGTTGGAGATGAACCCGTGCCTCACGACCTCCATGCACTTGAGCCTGCGCGGTATGGAGAGCACCTGCTGCTCGTCGATCCTCTCCATCGTGCCGTCCGGGTCCTCCGCGAACACGGGGAAGAAGTTAAGCAGGCGCCTGATGTGCTCCTTGCGGTCCTCCTGCGTGCCGTTGCCACCGGCCGTGCCCACGGACAGATTGTTGGCGAACTCGTCGTAGACGATGAGCGTGCGCGCCGGATCGAAGTCGAACACATATGCCCGCTCCTTGCGGACCAGGCGCGGCTTGCCGTCCACCATTTCGGTGCCCTCGTAGGGGTTCTGCACGCGGAAGGCCGCCTGCATGTAGGAGCTCGGACTCTTGAGGTTGCAGAGCATCAGGATGCCCGTCCACTCGGGCACGGTCACGCCCACGGTGAGCTGTCCCACGGAGAGCGTGATTGTCTTGTCGTTGTCAGCGATCTCGTCGCGCACCCTTTGCAGCGAGCTCGTGACCTTCCGCTCGTCATCGTCCTCCATCCAGCCGTCGCCGGCCGCCACGATAACCTTGTACTCGGAGAAGACTGGGTGCTTCTTGAGCATGCTAGCGAGCGCCTTCGCCGAGGCCACGCGGTCGAGGAGCCAGATGGTGTGCGAGAGCGCAGATCTCAGCTCGGGCGTCGAGTACGGGAACCGCTCCTGCCCGGTGAGCGCGTCCAGGAACTTAGCGACCGCGTCCCTGTGCACGAACTGGCCCCGATCGTTGGTAGAGAAGAACTCGTTGAGGTCGAAGGCATACTCAACGTTCTCGCCGTCGTCGGCGATGGCTGCGCCCTTGCGGACGCTTCCCTCCACGACGGAGCTCATCTGGTACGTGTACATCTCAAGCTGCGGCAGGCCCTCGTAGGGGGAGAACGTGTCGCCGTCCCACTCGGCCTTGGACTCCTGCTCGTCCGCGTACGACCAGTTGAATATCTGGTTCGCGGCGAAGCGGCCGTCCGCGAGCGCCTTGAAGGGCGTGCCGGACAGGTAGAGCGTGTGCTCGCGCTTTATGTTCGCGAAGGCACGGTCGGTCTTGGACGTGTCCACACCCTCATGGCTCTCGTCCACAACGAGCAGGTCCCAGTCGGTCTGCTGTATCCACTGGAGCTTCGTGTATTTTCCGCCGAACCACACCGAGCCCTTGAGGCCCTGCAGGCTCTCGAAGGCGACCATAGCGGGCCACTCCCCGTCGCTGCCGTAATGCGCCTTGAAGAACTCCTTGCGCGTCATGCAGCCCGACTTGCCCTCGAGCGCCTGGTTGTCGGAGACGAACTGAGCCTCGCCGCGCCAGGCGAAGAACTTCTGGAAGTCGTCGTACCAGCTGTTGGCGATCGATGGCCTGTTGGTCACTATGAGGACTTTTTTGAGGCCCATCGCGCGGCACAGGTCGTAGGTGGTGAGCGTCTTGCCGAAGCGCGGCTTCGCGTTCCAGAGGAACTCCCTGCCGCCCGCCTCGAAGTACTCGCACGTCACGCGCACCGCCTCGGCCTGCTCGTCGCGCAGCACGTACTCGGTGCCAGCGAACTCAGCGTTCGCGACGGGCTTGCGCATCGCGAAGTCGCCGAAGTACTCGAAGGCGATTCGCGGCCCGAGGTGGAACCACTCGGTATCGGGCTCTCGCTCCGCCTTCCTCTTGCCCGTCAGGTACCCGTGGAAGTCCTTGTCCGTGAAGTACTCGCCGCTGCCGTCCTTGAACATCGCGTTGTCCTGCCACTCGATGTTCACGACGATGTTTGCGGTGTGGGTCTGCTGCTTGATGCGCTGCTCGACGGTCTGCCTCTCCGTGTATCCGATCTTGCACCAGCCGTCGTGATAGGACACGCCCGGCGTGGTGTAGCAATAGATCATCGGGATGATGGGCGCGAATGGTTTGATGTTTGGGGATGGCATAGCTCTACTCCTTAGGGTGTGTAGGCTCATAATATGTTGAGCGACCATCGCCTCTGCGCTTTAGCAATCCAGCCTCGACCAAATCGTGCACAATTGCCCTAGCACGGGGCTGGCTCACGCCGAGCAGTTCGCCCACGTCGGCCGAAGTCACCCCTTTCCGCTCATTCGCAAGGCTAAGGATTGCAATCTGCCGCTCGTTTTTCCGCTTGCCGCTCGTTTTTCCGCTTGCCGCTCGTTTTTCCGCCTGATAATGCGATTGGCTTTCGAAATCACGCGATGCGTTTGCTATCCCCTGCGCATACTTCAGCCCGCTCGTCTCCAGAGGTAGTACGAGCGTTACCACATCGGGCTCATGACGCTCAGTGATACTGGGGTCAGGTCTTCTGGCAGAGCGCGTGGAGGCACGCATTACGTCAAAACCGCTGCCAGCCTTCTCACCGACACCGATGAGATTGAACATCTTCATGAGTGTGCCGTTTCGAGCGTCCGACATGCCGCCCGCAACGATTTCCTCGACCGACATGCGTAGCCCACCGGGGTTGCGTATCTCCACACGGTCGGTATAGCGTATAGCCACGATGCCGCAGCGATCGTAGTAGTCTGCATGTATAAGTGCGTTTGCCAAGGCCTCGCGTACGGCCTTATGCTGAGGCGTCCCATCGATGCGGCGCATGTTCTCGTCCAAGTGGAACGGCACAGGCAGGCTGTCTGCCAACATTCGGTAAGCCCGATGAAAGTAGTCGTATACGTTGCCGCTCCACTCGCCGCTGCTCGACACAATACGATTGTCCCATCGTTCGCCACCCACGACCTGACGACAATCAAGGAAGTATTCCGGATACTCGTCGGTGATTCTCCACTCCTGTCCGAACATGAGAAGACCGGCATGGGTGGGGTGTAACCGACCGTCCTTGTTCGAGCGCCCAGCGGCACCCAAGCGGACCAAGAACTCTTCGTCTTCCAAATCGACCCATGGGTGGGGTGAGCGCTCGTCTCGGAACTCCTGACGGTAGGCACGTACTGACTCCGTGTCAAAGGCATCCATGTCGATGCCGTCCAGCACGCGTTTGTCGATGTCGCTCGGGTAGCTGTCGCGTACCATTGCGTTGACCTCACGTCGGGTGCAGTGGTAGTCGCCCTCGCCGTTGCGCCGGTAGCTGCCGCCCAGCATATCGTTGTTTATGAACACCGGACGCAGCTCGCGGCTTGCGCGTGGCACACGCACTACCATGATGGAGGACTCGCCCACCTGTTCGACAGTTACGTCGGAATCCAGAAGTACGTTTGCGCTTACCTTCTTGCGATTGTTGAGGCCATCCCACAGTTCCTTTTCCATCTTGTGCGAAGCCGCCATCCCAGATGGTACGGGCAGACCGTCCGGACCCTCCTTGGCACCGAGTACCACCAAGCCTCCATCGGTATTGCAGAATGCGGAATATGTCTCCCAGAAGCTTGAAGGAAAGCCACCTCTAGCAGACTTATATTCCAGTTTGTTGCTCTCGCGAAGCGCGGAAAAGTTCGAGAAGTTCTGCATCAGGACGCCTCCCCTGCCGCGTCGAGTTGAAGCGTGGGAATGCGCATGGGCCGGAGGTAGGGCAACCATCTGGGGAAGGTTTTTCGACCGGTGTAGGCAATCTGGAGGTTGGTGCTGCCCTCCAATTTCGCAAACGCTGTATGAGAAATCTGGTCGTTGCGATAGGTGAGATAAAACCTTCGAAAGCACGTAAGGCTTCTTACCGAATAGCCCTTACCAACCACGCTGGACAGGTATGCAGAAAGGCCCTCGAGTACATGTTCGCCGTACTCCGCGCGATCCTTCCCACCCTGCTGGCGCTCCACGATCATACGGCCAAGCTCGAAATAAGAATCGACCGTTGCATAGTTGACCGCTCGTCGAACAAGGTCTTGTCCGCGTCGAATGACCTGTTCCGCAGAGAAATAGGACTCCTCGTTAGTCTGGTTCGTGTCGTATGCCTGCTCGGAAGGGAACGCCGTGATGTCCTGAGTCGCGCCATCGATATTGGGCCTACCCATGCTTACGACATCTCCTTCACGTGGCTCTCGATGAAGTCGATCTCGTCCTGCGAGAGGCCGTATTTCGCGTAGAGCTGGCGGTCGATGGCGGCCACGGATTGCGACCAGTCGATGTCGGAAGTACCGGTGAAGTCTTGGAGAGGGATGGAATGCCAAACGGGTGCTGGACAGTGTTGAGTTACTTTCCTGGCCCCCAACAACGCTCTGAAAAACTTTGTCTTGTAGTATCGTGCCAAATTTGCTGGTTCAATCGAAGTCTTAAATGGCCCGGCATTTAAGAAAGTGTCTGCAGTTCCTTCACCAGGATTGCCTATCAGCGGTTCCGCCAATGTCTCGCCATACTTTCCAGCGTTGTTAGCCTCCGGCACCAAAAATTTGAATGCATCGAGATACTCATTGTCCTTGAGATATCGTCTTTTTATACACCGCCATTGCCTCCGTCCTGCGATGCGACCTAAGAAGCGCACTTCATCATCTTGCGGCGTATCCCTTTCAATAAAGACCTCGGGCATCTTCTCCATAGCACTCGACAGAATTTTGTTTCTTGTACCTGTACCCAAGAAAAACTGCGCATGAGGATCATCGTGGAAATCCTCGAAGAATGCTTCCGAAAACTTGTAGAGGCGTTGCGAAGCAAAGATTTGATCTAGTCTCATGCCGTCCCCTTGCACGTCATCCACTCTATGTATGATTTGATTTAGTTCGGGATACGGCGTGAATACACCTATTGGCCCAATCTTCCTACTTGCGTCTCTCAAAGTGATGGCAACACCACCTTTAATATCCGTATTGCCGAACACCTTGGACGCATCAGTCTCGTAGAGTATTACTTTGAGGTGTTCATCTTCCAGCATTTTTTGGTTCCACGCCTTCGTTGTTTGTCCCGCATTAAAGAGGAATCTAGCCGGCGTTATTAATTCGACTATATCTGAGACGCAGTATGCTGAGTCCATGAACCTATTGTATATAGGCTGCTGCCTGCCATTGCCATCAGTCTCCTCCTGGTACGGCGGATTACCGATTACATAGTCGAACTTCATAGGCGCACCTTCTCCCTTGAGGTCACAGAAAGCGACTTCGTATCCATTCTTCCAATCATATGTACGCGCGTGAGGAGCCATGTCCTCCTCATCGATAGGTAGCGCATAAAGGCCAGGAATACGTAACTCCTCGGTTTCCCCTACATGCTCATCGGAGTCATCCATCAGGGTTTCAGCCAGGAAATCCTCCATACCAGGAATCACGTCCATCTCGGACATGGGCTCGATCGCCGGAGCATCCGTGTCGGGCACGAGATCAGAGAGCCCGTCCATCTGCCATAGGTTCCAGCTGATTACGTTGACGATCTGCCGATAGCTCCATGCCTTGAGTTCGTATCCGGCTGAGGCTGCGAACTCTTCAACGGTCGCCAGAATATTTGCGCGCGCAATCAGAAGGTTGTCGCCCTGGTACTCGTAGCCATACGTGCTTTTGAGGGCGATGAGCGCCCACATGGCCCACTTCCGCTGGTTCGCGGTATTCTCGCCAATGAGCCGCAGTTTACGGTCGAGGATGCCGACGCGCTCGTCAACTGGGATGGGCGTTCCGTCTGCAGCGTCATAGCGGCTTGTCAAATAGGGCGCCTCACCGCAGGTGATCTCCAGACGCGGGGATCGTACGTAGTCCTGCCACGTCGCATCAGGGTGAGCATCCCACCAAGCATCGTCGGCCGCATCGACCATCTTCTTGACTATCCACGTAGGGGTGAAGACCTCAGCATGCGCACGCGTCAGTGCGGTCTGCGCCTCCTTCGCCTTGCTGGCCCTGGTGCGGATGAGACCGGCATTGTCGCCCGTGATGTCGCCAAGCAGAATCTCGTCGGAGGGAGCGTAAGACTCGCCCTTGTCCACGAAAACGTTGGATGCCCAGATTATGTTCCGGCCTGTTGAGCGGTCTTTAAGCAGACGCCCAAGCACGCCCATCTCCGCAAAGCGGGCGATATCAACCGATATGTCTACGACAGGCACTCCGTCCTCACTATTCCTTGGCAACCCCTTCGCCATCCATGACCTCATGTTTGTAGGCAATACATATGGCAAAGATTCTACCGCAACGCTGACCCAGCTTTTGCATCCTGCTATACGGCGCGTATGGAGTCCCGAACGCATAAGGACTCAATTTCTGTCCAGCCCCCAGTTCATAATTAAGGTTTTTCCATTTCCTCCCTCACACATTTCAACAAAGGGCAGCTCAGATGAGCAATTTTGAGTGTTGAAAAGTCTGCATCGTATGGTTACAATCGCCTTCCTTGCAGGCGAAGAGATTGGAGCCATCTTGGCCAAACAAGTCGAAGCGCAGGATTCCATCGGTCGCTTTGAAGGGTTGGGAGCCATGCCTAACCTAAACGCGCCAGCCCGCATAATCGAAGACATGACTCGCGAATTGGAGTCAGCGAGACAGTCCGGCACATTCTCTGACATAGCCTCACAGATTGCCGATGCGGTTAGCGAAAACTACACCCAACGGTCTTCATTCCCTCGAGACTACCTCGAGGGAATCGAGCGCCAGGCCTCGCCTGTCCCAGAACAACTCCAGAATCTATACAAATTACCCGTCCCAGACATGCGTCCCGTCTGGCGGCAGCTTATCGTTATAGGCAACGGCTTCGACCTTGAGTGCGACCTCCCATCCAAGTTCGAGAACTTTTTCTCCTCTCGCTATGACGTTATAGCGCATGCGGAGGAGGTGTCTGACAAGCAGCCGTGGGGCGCATACCTCGCATCGCATGGGCTAACGGTGTGGGACGTCATCCTCCAGACGGCACACAAGGAGTACTGGTACGACATCGAGCTCGCCATTGCGGATTGGGTGGCACCTCTTCAAACGGAAGATGCGAAAGCAAAGCGGCTACCGATCCCCATCGAGACGGTCCTTGCGGACATAAAGCAATTCGTTGAGAACGGCCACCATTCAAGCGGCGTGTCGCCAAGCGACTTCGCTGCAATCAAGGGCGAGACCAGCGGCATGGGCGGCGTGACTCGCTTCATCCTTGACAACGTTGAAGCCAAGACCGTAGCCGAGTGGGCGGAGCCTGACATCTACAGCTATTTCTTCGATGAGCTGAACCGCTTGGAGCGCGAGTTCGGCACCTACCTACAGGGTGCGGTCGATGCGGACGAAGATGGCTACAAGGATCGTTCCACGCTGCTGTTCATAGACCTGATAATGGACATGCGGGCGTCGGAAGAGCATCTTGCGCCAGAGGAGGCGTTTCTCAGTTTCAACTATACGCACCCAATCAAGAATTTGAGGCTCGGTAAGGACGGCCAACCAATACCCATGGTTAACGTTCATGGCAGCCTTGGGTCAGAAATGGTGTTTGGGATTGACGGCAATAAACGCCTGAACAATGCGAACGCGCTCCGATTCACGAAGACCTACAGGCTCATGGCGCTCGGCAACCCGGACTTGGGCAAGCTCGTGCATGGCAAGGGCAGGGGACTTCTGGCAGGCGCGACCGACATGATAAAGTTCTACGGCCATTCACTATCCGATTCCGACTATTCGTACTTCCAAGCGATATTCGACACGGTCGGCTTGTATGATGGATACACCACTGTCATCTTCTACTACCGCCCGTGGAAACAAAAAGACGGCACGAAGGTCGATGAGCAGGTGGCACGCGCAGACATGATGGGCAAGGTTGTCAGGCTCCTTAATTCGTACGGGCAGACTATGGAGAACAAGGCGCACGGAAGGAACATCCTACATAAGCTGCTCATCGAGGGTCGCCTGATGGTGAAGCTCTTGCCTAGCGCTGGCGCCCGTGCATGCCATACCGACAGCAACGGCCTCATCTACCTGTAGGAGGAAAGACACGTGACGGCGAACGACATGCTCACCGCAGTAGAGAAGGGCACGTTTCTCAGCCTCTTCAACAGGGGTGGATATGTTCTAAACTTTACGACCTTCGACTTCGATGCATTCACAATGCAGAGCGTCGGCATACCG
>CACXDP010000042.1 GCA_902766445.1 uncultured Coriobacteriaceae bacterium | reverse complement strand
TGCGTTTTTGCCACGGTAAGGAAACACGGATTCCGTGAACGGTCCGGCGCCCATCGCGAAAAGCGTTGATGCGTGGAAGGGGTCTCCTCCTGAGTCAAGTAAACCGGTGAAGTCCATGCTTCCGTTCGTTAGGTACAATCCTTCGCCTATTTGAGAATGGGTGGGATCATCTACATCAGTGATAGGCTTCATCGCGAAATAGGCCAGATGATGCTCGGAGAGGTCAATCGGAAGACTTTCGTAGGTCTCGCCCATTGCAGAGAGAATCGATGTCTCTGCCGCCGCCGTGGCACCAAATGACCAGCACGAACCCCACGGTGCCTGTGACTTGACAGGGGTCACCACGCCTTGCTCACGCAAATCGTACCTCACCGGGAGCTCGGCTTGTGCGGTAAGCTTGGGCTCCGCGGTTTCAGGGTCGTCGTCGACGGCCCACTCGGGAATGCCGTCGTCTTTCTTCGCGGCGGCGGGCTCCTCGACGGCGGGCTCCACCGACTCTACGTGATCGGCCTCCTCCACTACATCCTCATCAGCGACGACGTCGCCTTGGTCCTCGGTAAGGGCCTCTTTGGCGTCCTGATCCTCGGCGAGCTCCTCGATCTCTCGCTCGTCGGCCAAGGCACCAGCCGCATCGTCAGCCTGGACTGCGACCTCCTCCCTGGCAAGCGCCCACGCGAGTCCCTCACATGGCATGAGGCTCAGCGCCATCGACGCGCTAAGCGCCACGCTCAGAATCCGCACAGCGGGCACGTTGCGCCAGTTCAGCTTCTTGCTTTCTTTCCCGTTCACGCTCTTCTCCTTTACTGTTCCGTGTGCGAGCACTACGCTGGGCAGGCAAAATACGCACAATTCGACCCATGAGGATAATAACAACAGAGTTCAACCGTGTTTCAGGCGCAATCGTTCGAGTATTCGGCAAACGGCTTGAGCGTGATATCGAAAAGGCTATCCGCGACCATATCGATGAACATGCACTTGGCAGACACTGCCCCACAGCGCACAGCTTATCGATGCAAGCGCGACCACTACGAACGGCCGCGACAGAGCAGACCCCTCCTCCATTCTGTTCCTCCCACCCATCTTCACCCGACGAGGACCTCCTTGCCCCGGAACGTGATGCCCCAGTGGTGGATGCGTGTTGGGTCCACACCGCGCTCGATGAGGTCGGCGTCGTAGCCCTTGTTCTCAATCTGGGCAAGGGCGTGGGCGAGCGTGTCCTCCAAGGTTTCCTCGGCGCGGCGCGGGTCGAAGACCTTGAACTCGATGACGTGGGCCTCTCCATCCTGTCCACACGCCAGCTTGTCGCGCGGCTCGAGCATGACGTCGTAGCGCCCGTAGCCGCTCTCACGGTTGGAGCGCAACACGTGTGTGGCCCGCATATGTACCAGCAGCTCCAGCACCAGGCCATGCCAGAAGCGTTCGGGCTGCTCCCGCTTGGAGGGGCGGGTAGCCGAGTCGAAGGTGGACATCACGTCGCTGGCGAGGTCGGAGAGGTAGTCGTTCATTGCCTCGGCGTCGCAGGCTGCGAGTGACCGGCAGAAAGCGTTCCAGCTTCCCTCGACGCACTCGAACCAGCCGCGTACGAGCTGGCTGAACAGCTCACGAATCTCTAGGTTGGGCAGCCTGAGTACGTAGGTCTTGGGCGGCACGTTACCCTCGACGCGTACCAGCCTGAGGTAACCGGTGGCCAAGAGCAGTGACCACACCGCGCCTTGGCTTGTCTGCAGTGAGCGGAAGTCCACGAACTGGCTCGCCGGCTTCTTCACCTCGCCGCCGTCGAGCAGCGTCTCGAAGTCTCCCTTGAGTTCGGCCGGTCCCCTGCGCACGAGGCTGGAGACCAATGCATTGGAGCTGGAGCCTGCCCAGTAGGTGTCGATCTCTCTCTTGTCCAGCATGTTGGTTACCGACCAGGGGTTGTAGATGCCCGCCAGCCCACCAAAGACGTAGCCGTCGTACCAGACGCGCACATCATCGGCCATGTCCTGCAGGCCGAACTCCTCAAGCGCCGCATTCACCTCACCTTGCGTGAAGCCGCAGGCACTCTGGTACTTGGGTGTAGCCGTTGTTACGACGTTGGGGTTGTTCATGTCTGAAAAGATGGACTCGCTAGCCACGCGGGTGATGCCCGTTATGAGGGCTCGCCCTAGGTCGGGGTTAGTCTTGAAGGTCGAGTTGAAGAGACCCCGTACGAAGTCCGCCATACCGTCCCACCAACCACCCAGCCAGGCCTCCTGCATGGGGGTGTCGTACTCGTCGAGCAGGACTACCGGCTTAACGCCCCAATGAGCGCGAAGTGCCCGACACAGCCGTTTGAGGCAGGTCTTGGAGGCGACGTCGGGCATGTTGTCGGAGACGTCGGCGAGAAAGGCGCGGTCGGCATCGTCTACAGCCTCCGATTCGCGCAGGTAGCCATGAAAGCGCACCGATGCGCAGAGCATCTGCTTCATGAGCTCCTTGGCCTCTGCGAGCGACTGCCCCTTGCAGTCGGCGAAGCTCACGAAGACGACCGGTACCGTACCTTGGAGCGCCCGCATGCCAGGGTCATTCCACACGTCAAGGCCCCCGAAGAGTTCCTCGCCCCGCCCTGCGAGGTCAACGGAGAGGAAGCAACGCACGGTGTCGAGCAAGAGGGTCTTGCCAAAGCGACGGGGTCGGCAGATGAAGGTGACGTCGTCCTGTGCGTGCCACCAGTCGACGATGAAGCCAGTCTTGTCCACGTAGAAGCAGCTGTTTATGCGTAGGTCTTCGAAGCCCTGTCTGCCAATGCTCACGACACGCGCCATGTCCGCATCCTTCCGTCACCCTTGCAGACATTGTACCCCACATGAAGGGGACCACGTGAAGGGGGACGCACGTGAGTGAAACGCCTCCTTTTACCATTCTACTGCCGACGCAGTCTCCTCGCGAAGGCGAACGTGCCGAGGGCTGTCGCGACGAGGGTGAGCGAAATGGGGAAGACCCGCCTATCGCCGGTGTCGGCCAGCGCCCGCCTGCTCGTGGCTGGCTGCGTGGTGCGTGTTGTGACTGTTGCGGCCGATCGTGGTGCGGGCGCCGGTGCGGGTGCGGCTGGCTCCGGTGTCGGCGCGGGCCTCGCGGCGCACGTCACGCTCGCATCTGCCGTGGCACTTATGCCCTCGACGTTCTCTAGGGTTGCTGTGGCCACATTTCTCACGCTCCCTCGCGCAGCGTCCTCATCCGTCACCTTGTAGACATATTCGATTGAGCGCTCATCGCCTGCGGGCACGCTCTCGATCCTGCCGTTCTCGCCGAGTTCGACCAGGCTGTCGGTAATCACGACGCCGTCGAGCTGCTCCGAGCCATCGTTCTTCACGCTGACGCGATAGTGTACTTCGTCGCCCGGGTAGTAGACCTCCTTCGGATCCACGACCTCCTTCCTGAGCGTAAAGGGGATGTTCGCGTCGGCAAAGGCCTTGAGGGCGAAGTTGTCGTAATCCCTAATGCCGTCCAGCTGTGCCTGTAAGTCGGCTACCACGAACGTCCAATCCTTCCACGTTCCCTCACTGAGCACAAAGCTCTCGCCCTTGTTGACGACTCCCTTGCCAGTGATGCTCAGAGAGTCGTAATCCGGATTTTCTTGCGAATGCGCGTTGTACCACGAACGTACGGGCATCGCATACTGGAGTCCCTCGGCCGTCTCGACCGTCATCGTGCACACTATGGAGAAGCGCTGGCCCTTTGCCATGTAGTGACTCTTTGGCAGGTGCAGGCGGTGGTAGCCGCCGTTGGGGTAGTCCGCAGTGACGGTCTCGAGGAGGTCGCCTGCCGTCGGGTTCGTCTCGTCTTGAGCCTCGCCCTCGGGCTGTGCCTCGTTGTTGGGGTCAACCGCCGAGTTGTGCAGTCGGTACAGGCTCAGGACGACATGCGTGTTCGGCTCATCCGTCTCTACCGAGAGCGTGCGCACGAGCTGGTCGTCTTGGGCGGTGAAGACGTTTGCAGTGGAGGCCTCGCCCAAAGAAAGATGGTTCTGCACGTCGTAGCACGAGAGGAAGTCGTACTGGTTGACGAAGAGCTCCTCGCGTTCGCTGTCGAGGCTCTGGGTGTAGAAGTTGTATGCGGTGGGTCTGATGATGCTCATGTCGTAGTACGAGAGATAGAAGTAGCCCGAGCCGTCGATGCCCCAGTCGCTCTCGTTGGGGAAGCCCCTTCCCTTCGCACCCCAGCTGTTCTTGACGATCCAGGCGCCCGGTGCGGGCGGGAACCTGTTCACCTCGACGCCGTAATCGGCGTTGTAGTAGGTACCCTGGTTGAAGTTCTCGACGCCCCAATTGTCGTCCCAGCCCACGATGCAGACGTCGTGATTCAAGCTGACCCTTTTGCCTTGTCCTGTCTTGTCGTAGCTATAGTGGGACCAAGTATTGGGATTGAGGTATGAATCTGCTGCCACCTGCTGGCCCGGTCGGCTCTGATCGGCGCAGAACTCTATGTGGACGCCGCGCCCCGCCATCAGCTCTCGCTTGATGGCCGCTGTGGCGCTCGCGTCGTAGAAATAGTTGTAATCCAAATCAAAGGCGGCAGGAGACGGCAAACACGTGCTCTCCTCGAGTTCGGCGCTGAGGGCAAAGCGCTTGGAAAGCGGCAGGCCCCAATCGTAGTCCCGGAGGTTGTTGTTCTCGGCGCAGACGAAGAGACCGTTCTCGTCGAACAAGGGACGCGCCGCATAGTTGTCGAGGGCATCATTCTGGACAAGCTCGTCGGTCACGACCTTCTGTCGTACGCCCGTGCCGATGACAAGACCCTTCTCGAGGATGTCGGATATGTCGGGATCATCAAGGATGCCGGATTCCTCGAGGGCTTCAAGATCATCGACGGGGATGTTGTCGAAGTCGAGCATCTTTCGCAGGGCGGTGAACTCATCGTAGGGTGCGCTCTCCTCCGAGTCGGGATCAAAGGGCGTGTCGTATTGGAAGAGCTTCGGATCGTCTCTCTGAGGACTGAGTTTGACCGTTGCGATGTTCTCCTCGTTGCGATAAGGTGCTTCCTCCTCGAGGAGAGGGCCAGTTCCCGAGGCGAAGAGCGTGGTGGCATAGAAGGGGGTGCCACCCGTGTTGAGGGGGTTCTTTGTGGGGTTGTCGGAGCGCTTCAAGGTCGTGATGCCCTCTTCCGCCTGGGATACTATGTCTGTTGTGAAGGGATTGGCCGCCAGCGTCTGTGCGTCGGGTAGCGGGGTGCTGCTGAACCAAGCCAGCTGTCGTTCGGAGAGGTCGAGCGGAAACTCGTCGTAGGTGAGGCCGAGTTCAGAGAGGATGCTCGTCTCTGAGGCGGCGATGGCGCCGAAGGCCCAGCAGCTGCCCCAGGGGCTCTGTGACTTGACCGGGGTCACCACGCCGCGATCGCGCAGGTCGAACTTCTCGGGCAGCGGCTCTTCTTCCGCTTGCGCCGTGAGCCCAACGTTCCTTGTCCGCCACTGCGCCTCTGCCCAGTCGCGGCCGGAGTAGATGCCGTGTTCCTGCTCGTAGGCTATGAGTTGCTCCTGATCTTGGGCGAGGTCGTCGACAAGCGACGCATAGGCAGGTGTCATCGGCGCAAAGGCCAGGCTCATGGCAAGCAGAGCACTCGCGATGAGGGAAAGGTGAGCGAGGGTGCGTTTGAGCTTCATTGGTCCCTCCTGTTTTTCAAATATCAGTGTGATTCATGAGTTTAACACGGAGAGGGACCATCCCTGATGAAGAGGGACGGTCCCTTAGGCAAAGCCTTTGCAAGAGGCAAGATGTTGACAAGAACCGGTTGCTCATACCCCCAGCGTGGTGGTACGCTCGATGACCTCGTGCGGCACGACGACGTGCGTTTGCGCGGGTCTGTTTCCCGCCAGCATCGCGAGCAGGGCTTCCACGCCGCGCTCGGCCAGCTGGCTCGTATTGCGACGTACCGTGGAGATGGCGGGACTCGAGATGCGGGAGTAGATGGAGTCGTCCATGCCGATCACACGCACCTCCGTGCCCACGGCGATACCCCGCTCCTTGAGCGCGTTGACCACACCGAGCGCCACGCGGTCACCCAATGCAACCACGCCGTCGAAGGTATAGCCGGCGTCCAGGCACCCACCCACCAGCTGCGCCGCCTCCACGAGGCTCGTTTGCCTGTGCGGTCCCTCCAGCACGAGGTTCTTATCGAGGCGGATGCCGTGCTTCGACAGGTATCGGTAATACCCCGCCGCCTGATCATGCTCGTCTGTGCGATAGAGTGAGGCTGAGACGCTCACCAGCGCGACTTGCGCACAGCCACGCTCAAAAAGCGTCGCCGTCATGTCGTAGCTCAGCTGAGGCATATCGTTACCCACATAGACCTCGCGCTTCATTCCCGTCGAACCGGTGTGGTCAATATGCACTACCGGCAGATTGGCGGCGGCCCGAATAGAGGAGCGCGTTGCGCCACCGATGTACACGATGCCATCTACCTGCCTGGATATGAGACCGCGCACGTACTCGCCCTCGCGCTCGTCATCGTTTGCCGTGTTGCATATGTAGGAGGAATACCCCGCCGCACGCAGCAAGCCCTCTACCTTGAGCACCAAGGTAGAGAAGAAGTCGTTGCTCACGTCCGGCGTGAGCAGGGCGATGGTTTTGGTGGATGCCTCGCGCAGGCTCTTCGCGGCGAAGTTGGCGACGTAGCCCTGCTCGTGAGCGATGCGCAGCACCAGATCGCGGGTCTTGTCCGAGTAGCTTCCCTTGCTGTTGAGCACGTTGGATACGGTCGCCGTGCTCACGCCCGCAAGCTTGGCGATGTCGTAGATGGAAACAGTGCGCTTTGCCATAGGAATCTCCTCCGTCGATGTGTGCCATTCATTCTACAACATACGCTCAGGCATGGGGTTAACCGTTTATGTACCTCTTGCGAAGCAGAAGTTAATCGATTTACTCTATTTGTTTCGCCTGATATACTTTCCTTAGTTAAACAGTTACGTAATAAAGGAACACAGTGTCCGCCCAAAGCAAGCTCCTGCTCCTCTCAATGATGTAGGCGGACCCAAGAGGAGGGCCTGCCGCAAGCAAAGGAGAAAAAGGATGGCATTCTAGAAACTCGCAATCGGCAACGACCACGTCGCGGTGGAGATGAAGCGCAAGATCCAGTCGTATCTGGAGGAGAGGGGCTACGAGGTCATTAACGTGGGCACCGACTCCATCGAGCGACTCGTTCCTTGGGGCAGGTCGCTCGATGCAGATAAAATGAGATTGAGAAACTGTTGATGCTCCACACGAAGGACGGTGCAGTATGGAGCCAAAGAAGGTAACCCAACTCGATTTGCGTATCGTCGTGAGCGTCTTCATCTGCTGCGCGGTGGCGACCGCGTTCCAAGCACTCAACGTGAAGTTCCCCGTGGGGGAGATGCGCCTCGACGTCATCCAGATGATGACGGCATGCATCTCGTGCTTGCTCTGTTGCCAAGACAGCGTGGCTACCAGCAAGAAGGCCGGCATCATGCGCGTGATCGTCACCGCCATCGGCGGCATCGTGGGCATCGGCGTCATGGCGCTTCACATGGCGCTCGGGTCGAGCCCTTGGGTTCTGATTCCGCTCGTGGGCTTGGGCGTTCTCGCCACACTGTTAGCATGCAAGTTCGCCGACGTGCCCTACATGAACGCCCGCATCGGTTGCATCACGTTCCTGCTCGTCGCCTGTACGTTGAACGGGCAGGCACGCATGTTCTATGCCCTGTTTCGTCTGCTGTCCACGGTGTTTGGGGCAGCGGTAGTGTTCTTGGTCACATGGGCGACAAATGGTGACAACTGACTTCCTTGCCGCGGGTTGCTTATTATGCCTTGACGATTTCGTCAAGGTGTTTTCAGAAGGGCTAGTACAGAGTGCCATACCACTGAACACCGCACTTCTTGCACTCTATTACGTTACGGACATGACCTCCGTTGCAGATGACACCACCCAAATCCTTCCAAGTGTGGGTGCCACCTTTGGAACATGTCTCATCTCTGCTCCAGCCGAGCCCACCGCCGGCGATTTGGTCCATCTCCTCGTCCGAAATATCTATGCCCTCATCGGCTGCAAATTTGAGTAGCTCGTCAACCGACATGCTCTTTGCGCGCTCGATTTCTTCGGGAGTTGGGACTACGTTGCTCATGCATGCTCCTCTTGTCGGTTCGGTACAGTCGTGCCGCTTTTCGACTGGGCCTCGGACCCCGTGCGAATCGATGATAGCACACGCACATCCGCTAGGGGTAGCCCTTCAGTGGATGAAGCGTGTGGCCGCCCTGCTTGCCCTTGGCGTTGGCGTACGTGTGAAGTGGGAGGCGTTTCACTTGTGAAGGGGGAGGCGTTTTCACTCGTCCTCCTTCAGTCGGCGAAATATCTCCGTCCCCCTTCACACGCGGAGCGTTTTCTTTACGTAGATGTGTACAAATGGTGTACGCGAGAGGTGTACACAAGAAAACAGACCAACCAAATACCATGGCTAGCCTGCGGAAATTCTGGTGGCTGGGGAGGGAGTCGAACCCCCGACACAGGGATTTTCAGTCCCCTGCTCTACCAACTGAGCTACCCAGCCGATGTGCTTTTTCAAGCCTGTTCACTATACCAAACCACACGCGATTGTCAAAGGGTTTCTTTACTTGTGGGGAACCCGTGAAGATGCGGCAAGGTCATGCTGCTCCGGAGTACCCAAGCAGCACATTTTCGTCTAAGACCTAGTGTCTGAGCTCGTCGTCGGTGCCCTCTCACGTCAGGCTCTCCCACGTCAGGCCCTCCCACAGCCATCCGAGTGCGTGGTTGCGAATCGAGTGCGTGGTTCTTGCCATCGGCAAGGCCCCGAGTGCGTGGTTCAACGCCCGAATCACGCACTCGGGGCCCCCAGGATGACTCAAATCACGCACTCGATTCGCAACCACGCACTCGATTCTAGGGCCAGCGCGCGAGGATGCGGCCCCGTCCGCGGCGGAGCGAGGCCATATCAAACCACGCCCGATTGTCAGCAGGTCTCCTTTCTTGCGAGGAGCCCGTGAAGAAGCAGCACATGCTCGAACAATATATTAGTCCCGTGTGAGTTTGCGGTGCAGACGGTGCGGCTTGCTCGCCTCCGGACCCAGACGATCCTCGCGATTGGCCTGGTAGGCCTCGAAGTTGCCCTCAAACCAGAACCAGCGCCCGGGCTCGTCGTCGGTGCCCTCCCACGCGAGGATGTGCGTCGCCACGCGGTCGAGGAACCAGCGGTCGTGGCTCACGACCACCGAGCAGCCCGGGAAGCGCTCGAGCGCCTCTTCCAAGGACTCGAGCGTCTCGGTATCAAGGTCGTTGGTCGGCTCGTCAAGAAGCAGCAGGTTTCCGCCCTGACGGAGCGTAAGCGCCAGATTCAACCGGTTGCGCTCACCACCAGAGAGCACGCCGCACTTCTTCTGCTGGTCAGTACCCTTGAAGCCGAAGCTCGCCACGTAGGCACGGCTCGGCACCTCGGTCTCGCCCACCATGAGGTAGTCATTGCCGCCGCTCACGACCTCCCAGATGGTCTTGTCGGCGTCAAGCCCCTCGCGCGTCTGGTCCACGTAGCTAAGCTTGACGGAGTCCCCCAGCTCAAGCGTGCCGCTCGTCGGCTGCTCCTGACCCACGATGCACTTAAAGAGGGTCGTCTTGCCCACACCATTCGGGCCGATCACGCCCACGATGCCGTTGCGCGGCAGGCTGAAGGAGAGGTCGTCGATGAGCACGCGGTCACCGAACGACTTGCAGAGGTGCTCAGCCTCGAGGACCTTGTTGCCCAGGCGCGGACCGGCGGGAATCTGAATCTCGGAGAAGTCGAGCTTCTTCGTCTGCGCCGCCTCGGCCACCATCTCTTCGTAGCGGGCAAGACGGGCCTTGCCCTTTGCCTGCCGGGCCTTCGCGCCACTGCGCACCCACGCGAGCTCGGCCTTGAGCTTCTTTGCCCGCTTCGCGTTCTGCTGGCTTTCGGCCTCCATGCGCGCGGCTTTGGTCTCCAGATAGGTCGAATAGTTGCCCTTGTAGGGATAGAGCGTGCCTCGGTCCACCTCGCAGATCCACTCGGCCACGTTGTCGAGGAAGTAGCGATCATGCGTGACGGCGAGCACGGCACCTGGATAGCGGTGCAGGAACTGCTCGAGCCACAGCACCGATTCGGCATCGAGGTGGTTCGTAGGCTCGTCAAGAAGCAGCAGGTCAGGCGCCTCGAGCAAAAGCCGGCACAGTGCCACACGACGCCGCTCGCCACCCGAGAGCACGTTTACAGGCGCATCCGGGTCCGGGCACTGCAACGCGTCCATTGCCTGAGAGAGCTGCGAATCCAAGTCCCAGCCGTTGGCCGCATCGATGGCATCTTGGAGCTCGCCCATCTCGGCCATGAGCGCGTCGAAGTCCGCATCGGGCGAAGCCATCTCCTCGCTGATGGCGTTGAAGCGTGCGATCTTTGCGAGGATGTCGCCAAAGGCCAGCTCGATGTTTTCGCGAACGGTCTTGTCCTCTTCAAGCGGCGGCTCTTGTTGGAGCAAGCCCACGGTGTATCCGGGACTGAGCATCGCGTCGCCATTGGAGATGTCCTCCATGCCGGCCATGATCTTGAGCAGGGTGGACTTGCCCATGCCGTTCGGACCCACGACGCCGATCTTTGCCCCGGGAAAGAACCCCATCGTCACGTCATCGAGGATGACCTTGTCGCCGTGGGCCTTGCGCACCTTGTACATTTGATAGATGAACTCTGCCATGACACTCCCATCAAATCGATCTGGCAAATCCTTGCTGGTCAATGTCTCCACATTGTGGCAGAGCATTTTGCGTCCATCAAGCGTACAATGTGTGAGCTACGGAGCAGACAGGAGGCAAATCGTGAACCAGCCAAATGTCAGACACAACGATGAGGTCAGAGAAGAGGTCCCGCCGCTGCGAGGTCGTCACTTCAAGCCAGCGTCTGTGGAGGAGTGGCTTGCCGAGGTAGCAACTGCGCAGAATACGCCCGAAGAGGCAACGCACTCAGAGAGGACGCTACTAGAAGACGCCCCCGCAGATAAGGCGCCTCAGACCCAAGCGACGAAAAAGTCTGCAAGGCACTATCGCCGTCGTCCGCATCGCAGACGCGACGAGTCGTTGTTTGCGCTGCGCTCGCTCGTGCAATCTCCCATCTTTGCCTATGCGGCAGCGGCATTCGTCCTCGCCGCTATCCTCTTTGTCACAACCATACCCGTGCCGCACTACACCGACACCGCCGACCAGTCCAAACCCGCTGACGGGACATCAACCAAGCCCCGCCCAGAGAACGACGACTACGTCGAACCGCGCGAGATAGCCCATTCCTTCGAAGGGACATCGGCCGAGGCTGTCAACGCAAGCAATGCGTACGGCGTCCTCACGCAGGCGATTGGCGAGTTCGAGGACACGGGCGACAAGGTATCGTTCGCCGTGCGCGACCTCACCACGGACAATACCCTCACCTACGACAGCGGACGCCCACAATATCCAGCCAGCAGTATCAAGGCCCCCTACACCTGTGCCGTATACGAGTTGTTGCTCGAGAAGGGCGAGGCCTCCTACGAAGAAATACGTCCGCTCGCAGAGGAAACGATTCTCGAGTCGAGCGACGAGGCATATCGCGAACTACACGAACGTTATGGCATGGAAATATTCTCGACGTGGCTGCAAGAAGCGAACGTAGCGCCAGGCGAGTACAGCTCGTACGGTGAGATGCTCATATGGAACTATCCTCACCTCAACACCGACCAGCTCCTCGCCATGTGGCTGCATATCTACGATTACCTGCAGACCGATACGCCCTTCGCGCAGCACTTAGGCAGCCTCCTCGAGGCCCGAGAGGTCTCCGCGATGCGCAACGCGCTAGGTAAAGAGGTCAAGACGCAGAGCAAGATGGGCTGGTTCGAGTACTTTGGCGACTTCTTTTCGGAGCCCGCGACCGTAGAGGCCGGCATCGTCTATGCCCCAGAGGGCACCTATGCGGTCGCCGTTATGACTACGGCCCCGGCACAGATCGCCGAGCTCGAGCCCATCTTCACCGCCCTCGCGCGCGCTCACTACGAAATGATTTGACCACAATCCCACAGCGGGATCGTGGTCACACGCACCACCCAGCATACGCATGATTGCAATTGACCGACTTTGATTGAGTCCGATATTTCCATGTGGTAACATCTGTTTTAGGTAATCTGACGTAGTCGCGAGGAGGGGACGTGCTAGCAGAGAAGCGCCTCACGCGCATCATCGAACTCGTCAACGAGCATGGCGCAATCTCCATTCCCGAGCTCATGGACGCTCTCGATGCCTCTGAGTCCACCATCCGCCGCGACCTGCACAAGCTCGACAAGAAGGGCAAGCTGTAC
>CACXDP010000041.1 GCA_902766445.1 uncultured Coriobacteriaceae bacterium | reverse complement strand
GCAACGACGGATGGGGCCAGGCTCCACGTTGGCATCGGCCAAGAAGTACGCAGCAGTAGATATGTCGGCGCCGGTGTGATAGAGCTGCACTTCATGAATGAGGTCGATGAAGGCCGTATCAGCGATGACTGCCGCCGGGATGGCCTCGAACTCGTTCTCTGGCGCGAGAGGTCCGCCCTCCAAGACACCGATTTCTTCGCGCGCGTACTTCTTTGCTCGTTCATCGTAGGGGGCCATGAGCTCGATGATATCGGGATCTGGCTCATAGCTGCCTACCTCGACTGGGTTCGAGGCGCGCTCGACGACCTTCCAGCCCTCGCCATCCCGCTCAAGCGTCAGGTCGACAACTGACAACGTCTGCGCATGGTACTGGTTCTCCACCACCAGCACACCGTTGATCTCCTCGCCCTCCACGAGCTTGTGCGCGTGGGCCGAGACGATAAGGTCAAACTCCGGGCACGCCTCCGCAATATCGCGCACGCCCGTGTTGGGGAGGTCGTACTCGTTGTCCACCCCCATGTGCATCACGCCGATGAGAACGTCCACATCTCCCTTGATCTGATCGATGATCTTGCGCGTTTCCTCCAACGGATCACTCACTACGCAGCCCTCAAGGTTTTCCCTGTCCCAGCGGGCGATGAGTGGCGTCACCATGCCGATGAGTCCCACGCGCACGCCGTCTTTGTCGAGGATGGTATAGCCGTCAGCAACGGGGTTGCCGTTCTCGTCTATCACATTGCCTGTGAGCACCGTGCCCGCAAAAGAAGCGACCGTCTTGCGCAAGACGTCCATCCCGAAGTTGTATTCGTGGTTTCCCGTTACGCCGATCTCATAGCCGAGCTCGTTCATGCAGGCAATCATGGGGTGGTCCTCATCCGTGATGAAGAGGTCAGCCATGTTGTCCTGGATGGTATCGCCTGCGTCAACAAGCAGGGTCTGCTCGTCGCGCAGCTCCTTGATGGCCGTGGCGAGCTTCGCCATGCTCCCAGACGGATCCTCGGCATCAAGCGCGTAGTCCCAGGGGACGAACATACCATGCAAGTCGCTCGTGGCAAGCACCCGCAGGCGCTTCGTCTCGGCCTCACCCGCCTTCGGCGTTTCTTGCCCGCCTCCTTGCGCGCATCCAGAAAGCAACGTAGCCGCAACGCCCGTTGCCGACATGAGCCTGAGCGCTTCTCGTCTCGTAATCATGGGTGATTCCCCTTCGTCTCGGCTTAAACAGCGCGTGCCAGGGTGACAGAGCTGCCGCCCCTCGCGTTCGTCCTTATTCTATATGACCACTTTCCCACAGCGGGATCGTGGTCAAAAGTGACCACGATCCCGCTGTGGGAAAGTGGTCACTCGCATAGGGGTGTCAGCTCGTCGATGAGGGCCTGCATGGGTTTCGTGGGCATGACCTTGCGCCAGAGCAGCTTGTGAGTGGCCTCTACGCACGGCGACAGGGGAATGAAGCGAAGGTCGCCGGCATCGCTCTGGCCGTCTATCAACCCGCCATACGTGAACGCGACGCCCACATCGGCACTCACAAGGTATCTCGAGTTGAGCGGTAGCCCGTGAATCGCCACGATTTGGCACTCGAGTTGCGGGCGCACAGAGCCCGCCCATTGCCGCAACGTACGGTTCAGGCAGTGCGGAGGCACGATGAGCGCACGCTCCAGCAAGTCTTCTGCGCGCACGGCGTCAAGCGTGGCAAGGAGGTCATCAGATCGTACGACGATGCCCCAATCATCGTGCACGGGCAACGCAAGCTGATTGAATTCGGCGTTCTCTCCAGAGTTGCAGTCGAGCAGGAAGTCATAGAAGCCGCGCGCAAAGTGCTCCTTGAGGTCTGCCGACGTGCCGTCATGCACGTCGAAGGTGATGCCCGGATAGCGTTCGCGCACACGCGCGCAGGCAGTCGCGACAAGCGAGAACGCCCGCGTCTCTCCCGCACCGATGTGTACGGTGCCAGAAACGCTGCTCTCCGGCATGGCCACCTCTTCTTCGGCCTTGTCAGCGAGTGCCAAGATGTCGAGTGCGTAGCGGTGAAGTACCGCACCTCGATCGGTAGGCTCGATTCCGCTTCTGCCTCGCGTAAAGAGCGCTACCCCCATCTCCGCCTCCAGCTGTGCCAACTGGCGCGAGAGCGTCGGTTGCGTGACGTGCAGGGACTTGGCGGCATCCGTTATGGAACCTTCCTCCATAACGGCGACGAAATATCTCAGGATCCTAAGCTCCATAGTGCCTCTTCCATGCTTGTCGAGCATACGATAACTCTCAATATAGTCATTTGAAATACAAGTTGCAACGCATCAAAATTGAGCTGGAGATAAGAACCTGAAGAAGGAGGGGCCATGGAAGAGAAGCGTTTGAACATACGATACGTTGTGGTGGCGGTCGCCGTATGCCTCATGGCCTGCGGAACCATGGGACTTCCCAACGCATATGGGGTCTTCTACACCCCCATGTCGGACGCACTGGGAGCCGGACGCGGTGCCGTGACCATGCACATGTCCATCTCTAACCTCATCATCGGTCTCTTTACGCCCATCGTGGCGAAATCGCTCGCGCACAATCACAAGATACGCAATGTGCTCATGGTGGCAACTACGCTCGTGCTTGTGTCCGGCGTGGTCATCGCGTTCGCGCCTAGTGCACTCATCATGGATGTGGCAGCCGTGGTGCGCGGCATCGGCTTCGCTGCCGTTTCCATGTTTATCATCACGCTCTACATCGGCAACTGGTTCCAGAAGGGTCGCGGCACGATTACGGGCATCGCACTCTCCGGATCGGGTATCGGCTCGGCCATCGCAAGCCCCATCGTCACCGCCTGCATCGGAAGCTTCGGCTATCAGGTGGCCTACCTGGGATTCGTCGCCTTTACCGTACTCACGATCCTGCCTGTGATGCTCTTTTGCCCGCTCACGCCCGAAGAGGTCGGACTCAAACCGTATGGCGCGGATGAGGTGGACGAGGACACCGCAGACGCGGAGCCGGCATCCGAGGACCTGGGGCTCAAGCTCGTGCTTCTTTCGCCGACCTTCATCGTGCTGGTTGTGTTTGTGATTGCCATCGTGCTCATCACGACGCTCTCGGGACACATGGCCTCGCTCGCCCAAGATTACGGCTACAGCGCACAGGTTGGGGCATTGCTCCTCTCGGCGTCCATGGTGGGCAACGTCGTGAGCAAATTCGCCCTCGGCGCCATCGCCGACCGCATCGGCGCCTTCCGTGCCTGCGTGATTTCGCTCGTGACGACGCTCGTGGGCCTGCTGCTTATCCTGTTCAATCTGGGCGGACAGGCGGCCCTCCTGGCTTCGGGCTTCCTCTACGGCACGTGCTTCTCCATCGGATCGCTCGGCATCTCGCTGCTCACGCGCTACATCTTTGGCGACGCACAGTATGCTGACGCCTACTCCACCATCTCACTCGTGACCAGCGTCGCGTCCGCACTGGGCGTCGTGGCGGCGGGTCTTGCCTACGATGTGACTGGTTCGTATGCGGCCCCCATCATCGCGGGCATCGTGCTCGTTGGCGTCGCAGGAGGATGCTTGGCCTACCTGCACTGGCGCGTGACCACGCGACCCTGGGAGAAGCGCGCACGGGCATAGCGACAGGCTGCACGACTGGGGTCTACGCACCAAAGAGCTCGGCAGTACGTGTCATGCGCTGAATGACCTCCACGCCGAAGGGACAGCGCGACTCACAACCGCCGCAAGAGATGCATTCGCCCGCCCTGTGCTCGAGCGCGAGATAGTGATCACGCACGAGGGCGGGCACGGGATTGCCTTTGTCCACTTGCACCTGCGCAAGGTCGCTGAACTTGTTGACCTGCGCCACGTTTATGCCCACTGGGCATGGCGCACAGTGGCCGCAGTAGGTGCACAGCCCACTCACGGGATGGCGCGGGGCTGCGGCAAGTACGCTCGCGTAGTCGCGCTCTTCTTCGCTGGCATCTTCGTAGCCCACGCAGTCTTCCAGCTCCTCTACGCTTCCGTATCCCACCAGCACGCTGGCAACGGCAGGGCGCGTGAGCGCGTAGTGGATGCACTGCGCCGTGGTGAACGGCACGCCGAACGGGCTTCTCTCGGGATTGAGCAGGTTGCCACCAGCGAAGGCCTTCATGACGGTGAGACCGACGTCGACGCGCTCGCAAGCACGGTAGAGCTCCATACGTCCCTCGTCGAAACCGCCGAGCTTGGCGTCGGGCCCACTCGCGAGCGCCTCGATGTCGAAGGACGCGGGCTGCATGTCGTATGCGGGGTTGATGGAAAAGAGCATCATCTCGACGGCATCCTGCTCAACAGCGTATGCACCGCAGACGGCGCTGTGGGTCGACATACCGATGTGACGGATGACGCCCTGCGCCTTGAGCGACTCGACGTAATCGCGATAGGGGCCGTCTAGACAACGCTTGAGCTCGTCAAGGTCATCGATGTAGTGCATCATGCCCAACTCTACGTGGTCGGTGTGAAAGCGAGCCAGCAGATCCTCGAAAGCAACCTTGCACTTCTCGACGTCGCGCGTGCGCACGTACTGCCCATCCTG
This sequence comes from uncultured Coriobacteriaceae bacterium, assembly GCA_902766445.1. Taxonomy (GTDB): domain Bacteria; phylum Actinomycetota; class Coriobacteriia; order Coriobacteriales; family Atopobiaceae; genus RUG440. The sequence continues at coordinate 3,046 of CACXDP010000041.1, read as the reverse complement.
CCACGTAGCTCCGACATGGCCCTGCACGATCCAGCGGCCAGGGTCTTCTGCAACCGCGTCACCCAAGCGCGTACGAACCTCGGGGTCGCTCATCCAGCAGTCGATGATGTTAACTCCCAGCTCCGACGCGCGAATGATAAGAGAGTGGGCCTCTTCGGCGCTCATGCGGTCGAGCCACTCCCCGCCAAAGCCGACTTCCGAGACCATCAGTTCAGTTTGCCCCAAGCGACGATAGTTCATTGTTCCCCCTCTTTCATTTAGCCGGCGTCCCAACGCCAAGCAATATCCATTCCCCATTATGCTTTTCTGGCGCCGTTATTACCAATGTCGTCTGTCTATATGGCGATATGCCTCCCGAGCATGGATCGATAGTACGTGGAGGCACTCAGAGCGATAAGCATCTACACTTGGATGCGTTCGTTCGGGGTAAATCGACTCCCAACACTCGCCATCCTTGAAATTGCCCGCCGATGACGGTGGTCGTCATGGCTCTACCACATCGTACTGCCCAACAGATGTGGAGCGCCTCGGAAATTAGTGTACATTTGCGACTGAAAGTTTTACAAAACCCCAGTTAACGGAAACTTTTCAGGTTCAAATGCGCACTGTGTATTTTACACAGTGCGCATTTGAACCTGAAAATAGTCTGTTATCTGGGGTTTTGACGGCCTCCGTTCGCCCAAAGGTACACTAATTTTTATGTCAAGAATTTAGGGGGCAACGTGACAGGCCATTTGCCACCTACAGACCCAGCGCGAGCTGGGTGTCGTGTATGAGCAGGCTCCTCTGCGGCGCTTGGCTCACCTCATCGTCCTCACGCAGGTGCCCCAGCAAGAGCGGACTCTCGGGATCGTGGGTATGCAGGTAATTGTAGAGTGCTTTGGCATGGTCCCTGTTTGCATAGCAATATCGGCAACCATTGGGACACGAATCGTATGCGCCCACATCGCGCGACTCAAAGCATCCGCAGCCCGCCCGCTGACCCTTGTGCTTGAGGCTCTTGAACGCCACGCCGTTTGCCGCACCCAGCATTGCAAGGGTCGTACATGCACTGGTGCCGATACCGTACTGTGGCCATAGACCGTTGTTTCCGCAGGTCTGTATGGGCATACCATGTCGTGACGCGATACGGCCAAGGCCGGCCGCAAGGCAGTCGCGGTCACGAGGACCTATGGTCTTGAGCTCGGGAAAGTTGCGTTCGAGCTTCTGATACATCTCGACGAAGCTAAAGATGCAGCGATCAACGTGTCCGGCCAGCCGCTCGGCGAGCCAAGCAAACGTGTCCAGGTGACGCTCGACCGTGTATTCGCCAGCAAGCAGAACTGGATCGTAGCGCCAGCAGATGCGACGTGCACCAACCTGCCTTTCGAGCTCGTAGAGGATGCGAACGCTCTCGTCAAGGTCGGGAACCTCTGGTTCTATATCCGGCCCGTAGGCTGTTATCGTGTAATGAAAGTGCGTATTGAAACGACTCGTAATCTCATGCAGGCGCGGCAGCAGCGGCGCATAGTTCTTTGAGCAAAAAACCACGCAGTCCACGACAGCGGGATCGAGCTCATAGCGGCTCACCTTGTGCGGAAAGAGCGGGTTGCGCACGTATACGAAGCCCTCCTCGAATCGTCTCAACAGCCACGGGGCATACCATTGCGCCGTGTCAGTGCGCGCGCCGGTGTTTATGATCATGGCGTCCTCCTTCTCGAAGGCATGCTTCCCGCGCATACAAATATATGTAAAAGAGGCTTTAGACATGCAAGGTCTCTCGTGGTTCAATGTACTCATCGACATAACGCGATGATTGGACAAGACATGACAAAGACTCTGGTGGCTTACTTTAGCGCAAGCGGGACGACAGCGAAGGCGGCACGTGGGCTTGCGACAGCGATAGGCGCTGACCTGTACAAAATCGCCCCGGCTGCTCCCTACACGCGCGCCGACCTCAACTGGAACAACCGGAACAGTCGCTCGTCGGTCGAGATGAACGACGAATCATGCCGCCCCAAGCTTGCTGGCACAACGCCTGATGTAAGTGGCTACGACACCGTGTTTGTGGGCTTCCCGATCTGGTGGTACGTGGAGCCGCGCATCGTGGACACCTTCCTCGAGGCATGCGACCTCGCTGGCAAGACGATCGTGCCCTTTGCCACGAGTGGCGGCAGTGGCGTAGGCCGCGCAGCACAGCGCATTCGTTTGCTCATTCCCGGCGCGCACGTGACCGAAGGCTCTTTGCTCAACGGACGCCAGAGCGCAGCGAAGCTTTCCGCCTGGGCTGAGGGAGAGCTCCGATGAGAATCCTCGTCCTGCAGGCAAGCCCAAACGTCCATGGATCCACAGCTATCCTCACCGAAGAGTTTTGCCGTGGTGCCCGCGTGGCCGGACACGACGTGAATCGCGTGGACGTATGCCAGCTCGACATCGCCCCCTGCACGGGCTGCGTGGCTTGCGGCTATGAGGGACCATGTGTGCAGAAGGACGGCATGGATGCTCTGCGCAAAGAAATCCTTGCCTCAGACATGCTGGTCTTCGCCACGCCGCTCTACTACTACGGTATGACCGCACAGCTCAAGACGGTCATCGACCGCTTCTGTTCGTCCAACTCGTCCATCACCGGCAAGCGCATGCGCTCAGCACTGCTCGCCGTGGCATGGAACGCCGACGATTGGACCTTCGAGGCGCTCGTCGCACACTACCACACGCTCGTGCGCTACCTGCACCTACAGGACCAGGGCATGGTACTTGGATACGGCTGCGGCACCCCTACCATGACGCGAGCGAGCCGCTTCCCACACGAGGCATTCGAGCTCGGACGACAGATAGGAAAATAGCATCATAGTCTGCCGAGGACGATGCTATTTCACAACGAGCTATACGTCCCCTCTACCACCCCAAATGATCCGACGGCAGAGGGAGGAGGCAATCGCGACCAGCCCAGCAGCGGCAATAAGGGACGCCGGCATGGTTGCATCGCCGGTGTCCGCAAGCCGCGAAGAGGTGGAGGCTGTCGAAGAAGGCCTCGCAGTGCTGCTCGCCGACGCGGCTGCGGGTGCAG
>CACXDP010000040.1 GCA_902766445.1 uncultured Coriobacteriaceae bacterium | reverse complement strand
GAAGCGCGAGCGTCAGACCGAAGTTGAGCGCGCGCTCGCCGAGGAGAGCAGCCGGGCAAAGACCAGCTTCCTGTCGAACATGAGTCATGAGATACGCACGCCCATGAACGCGATCATCGGCCTCGACAGCATTGCCCTGCGAAACCCCGACCTCCCACCTCGCACCCGCGAACAATTGGAAAAGATTGGTGCCAGCGCCAAACACCTTCTCGGGCTCATTAACGATATCCTCGACATGAGCCGTATCGAGTCTGGACGCATGACGCTCAAGAACGAGGAGTTTTCGATGAGGGAGCTTCTCAACCAAGTCAACATCATCATCGGCGGACAGTGCGCGGACAAGGGCCTCCACTACAAGTGCAATATTGTGGGGGACGTAGGCGATTACTACGTAGGCGACGACATGAAGCTCAAGCAGGTGCTCATCAACATCTTGGGCAACTCGGTGAAGTTTACCGAAGCGCCGGGTGACGTGACGCTCATGGTGAGAGAGGCTAGCAGGCAGGACGACGTCTGCACGCTGCGCTTCGCCATGACCGACACGGGCGTGGGCATGGATGAGGAGTATATCCCAAAGATATTCGAAGCCTTCTCGCAGGAGGACGAGACCTCCACGAACCGCTACGGCGGATCTGGACTGGGCATGGCAATCACAAAGAGCTTCGTCGAGATGATGAGCGGCGACATAGACGTGCAGAGCCATAAGGGCGTCGGCTCAACCTTTACCGTATCCGTCACACTCGGAGCATCGAGTCGCAGCGCGCACGAAGATACCGGCCTCACCATCCCTGCGGGTCTTCGCTGCCTTGTGATTGACGATGACGAGATAGCCTGCGAGCATGCGCAGGTCGTACTGCACTCCATCGGCATAGAGGCAGACACGAGCGTGGATCCACATGAAGCGCTCTCTTTGCTTCGTCGTGCTCACGACGCAAACGATCCGTACCAGCTGCTTCTCACCGACTACAAGATGCCGCAGATGGACGGCCTCGAGCTTATCGCCTCTCTACGCGCCTTCGATAATGGCAAAACCGCCATCATCATGCTCACGGGCTATAACTGGGAAAGTATCGAGGATGACGCATCGGCCATGGGTGTCGACGACATCATGGCAAAGCCACTCTTTTCCGACAGCCTTGCCAAGGCGATACACGCTACACTTTCGCAACGAGTACTCACAGAACCCATCGCCCTCACAGAGGATGTGAAGCAGCCGACGACACTCGTTCTCGAGGGCTGCAGGATACTCATGGCAGAGGACGTAGACCAAAACGCCGAGATTCTAGCTGATCTGCTTGAGCTCGAGGACATAAAGTCCGAGCGAGCCAAGAACGGCGAAATTGCTGTCAGGATGTTTAACGACAGTCCTGAGGGCTATTACACCGCGATTCTCATGGACGTACGAATGCCCGTCATGGACGGCCTCACAGCAACGAAGTCCATACGCGCACTCGATCGACCCGACGCTCAGACCATCCCCATCATCGCCATGACGGCAAACGTCTTTGACGAGGACGTACAGCGGTCGCTCGAGGCCGGCATGAACGCACACCTCTCCAAGCCAGTTGAACCAGACCGGCTTTTTGAGACTATGTCTGAGCTCATCGGTAATGCCTAGCCTAGGCCGTTATCATCATGAGAAAAGCCTCGATTAACATCTACGCACGGACTCCTCGCAATGATTTGTGGGTAGTATAGAATTCGTATGTGCATTCATCCTAGGAGTAGCCAACATGGACATGAATAACCAGAAACGCCGCCGCTCGATGTTTCTCTATGTAATCATTGCTGTCGCGGTGATGCTCGCGGTCAACCAGTCCCTGACGATGTACCAACACAAACAGATACAGGACGTGTCGTACAGCGAGTTTCTCAACATGGTCAACCGCAACCAAGTAAAAAAGGTCGATCTCAATACCGGCACCGGCAAGATTCGCTTTACCGACGGCAACGCAGACAATCAGGACACCAAGACTTATGAAACTACCGTCTTTCCCAATGACGATAACCTTGTGACCCTGCTGCAACAGCACGAGGTCGACTTCAGCGCCGAGATTCCCGACCAGAGCAGTGACCTGTGGCTCTACATGCTGCTCTCCTACGGCATCCCCATCGGCATCATGGTGTTCTTTGGTTGGCGCCTCAACCGCCGGATGAAGAAGGCCATGGAGGACGGTGACGATCCCTCCATGAACTTTGGCGGGGGCTTCGGTGGCTTCGGCATGGGTGGTCTCGGCCGCTCCGGCGCAAAAATCGTCGGAGAGAAGGAGACAGGAGTCACCTTCGCCGACGTGGCCGGCCAAGACGAGGCCAAAGAGTCGCTCCAAGAGATTGCAAGTTTCCTAGAGAATCCGCAGAAATACACTGATATCGGCGCGCGCTGCCCACGCGGCGCGCTGCTCGTCGGCCCCCCGGGCACGGGCAAGACGTTGCTTGCCAAAGCGGTAGCCGGCGAGGCCAAGGTGCCCTTCTTCCAGATATCGGGCTCCGAGTTCGTCGAGATGTTCGTCGGCCGCGGCGCCGCAAAGGTGCGCGACCTCTTCAAGCAAGCCAACGAAAAGGCGCCCTGCATCGTCTTTATCGACGAGATCGACACCGTGGGCAAGCGTCGCGACGGCGCGCTCACGACCAACGACGAGCGCGAGCAGACGCTCAACCAACTCCTGACCGAGATGGACGGCTTTGACAACAACAAGGGCATCGTCGTGCTCGGGGCAACCAACATGCCCGACTCGCTCGACATCGCCCTCACCCGTCCCGGCCGCTTCGATCGGCGCATTCCCGTCGAGCTGCCAGACCTCGCTGGCCGCGAGGCAATCCTCAAAATCCACGCCAACGACGTGAAGATGGAGCGCGGAGTCGACCTTTCCGTTGTGGCGCGCTCAACGCCCGGTGCCTCAGGAGCAGACCTCGCAAACATGATCAACGAGGCAGCTCTGCGTGCCGTGCGCATGGGTCATTCTCTCGTCACGCAGGAAGACCTCATCGAGTCCGTAGACGTCGTCATCGCCGGCGAGAAGAAGAAATCCACCGTACTCAGCGAACACGAAAAACAGGTCGTCGCCTACCACGAAACGGGACACGCCATCGTTGCTGCCTCACAGAAGGGTTCGGCTCCCGTAAGCAAGATTACGATTGTTCCGCGCACGTCGGGCGCCCTCGGCTTCACGATGCAGGTAGACGAGGATGAGCACTTCCTCACCACCGCTAGCGAGATGCGCAACAAGATTGCCGTGCTCTGCGGTGGACGTGCCGCAGAGGAGCTTATCTTTGGCGAGGCGACCAATGGCGCCTCAAATGACATCGAAAAGGCCACACAAATCGCTCGTGCCATGGTGACCCAATACGGCATGACCGAGCGCTTCGGCATGGTGGCCCTGGGGCATCAGCGCAATCGCTACCTCGGCGGTGGATCAGAGCTAACCTGCGCGGAAGGAACGGCACAGGACATCGATCGCGAGGTACAGCGCCTTGTGGAGGAGGGTCACAGGACCGCTCTCGACACGCTGCGTGTGCATCGCTTCAAGCTGCACGAGATCAGCCGCTACCTCCAGCGCAAGGAGACCATCACGGGCGAAGAGTTCATGCGGATGTTTACCCGCGATGACGGATTCGCCCCTACCCTGCCCAACCCAGCGTGAGGAGACCACCCATGCCGCTTCCCAACGTTTCTCGCAGGACCGCACTCGGCATGCTAGGCACAGGAGTCTTTATGGCCGCATGCTCAGGTCCGCAACTGCCGCAGATGGACGCTTCCGACAACGCCACCCCGGTGATGACTCGCGCGTCCACAGGAGATCGCGTGGCAGACATCATGGCCGCCATGAGCACGACGCAGAAGGTCGAGCAGCTCATCATGCCTAGTCTGCGCTACGCCTCCCAAGGGGCCGACGGCTCGATGCTCGGTCTTACGGAGCTTCCCAACGAGGCAGCAGATGCCCTCGCACGGCACGGATTCGGCGGCATCCTCCTCTACGGCGAAAACCTACAGGCCAACGAGCAGGCGCTTCGCCTCACCGATGCGATACAGGTCGCAAACGCACCCGATGAGGCTGTCGGTCGAGTCCCTTTGCTCATCGCCACCGACCAGGAGGGCGGCAACGTCCATCGCCTTGGGAACGGCTGCTTCATGTGCGGAAACATGGCGCTCGGCGCCAACGGCAATGAGGGTGACGTGCAACAGGCTGCCGCCCTCATGGGTTCGGAGCTTGCCGCTCTCGGTATCAACTGTGACCTCGCCCCTGACGTAGACGTCAACAGCAACCCAGAAAATCCAATCATCGGAGTGCGCGCATTCAGCGACGACCCAGAACTCGTGGCACGCTTACAGGCATCTTTCGTGCAAGGCCTACGCAATCAAGGCATCGTATCTTGCGCCAAGCACTATCCAGGCCATGGCGACACGGACACGGACAGTCACACAGGGCTACCCAAAGTCGACGTCACCCTTGACGAACTTATGGAGCGCGAACTCGTCCCCTTCCGTGCAGCAGCGATGGGTGGCGTGGACATGGTCTTGTGCGCGCACATACAGTTCCCGCGCATCGAGAACACTCAGTACGCTTCGAAGGACGGTTCGCGAATCACGCTGCCGGCAAGCTGTTCGCAGAAACTCGTAAGCGAAGTACTGCGCGGTGAGCTCGCCTACGAGGGCGTCGTCATGACTGACAGCCTCGTGATGGGAGCAATAGCCGACCACTTCGATCCCATCGACATGGGTCGCATGGCCTTCGAGGCTGGGGTGGATATGCTGCTCGAGCCGATTGACCCCGCACAGAGCATCCCCAGCTACCTTGAGGCACTCGATGCCTACGTATCATCGCTCGTATCCCTCGTCGAGGCCGGAACGATACCTGAGCAAACGATAGACATGGCCGTGAGACGTGTGCTCACGATGAAGTTCAATCGCGGTATTCTCGATTGTCGGTCTAACCTCCAGACACTCGACGAGCGTATCACACAAGCCCACGCGACGGTAGGCTCTGCAGATCATCACGCCCTCGAGCACCAGATTGCTCTGCGCTCCGTCACGCTCGTGCAAAACGGCAACTATGCCCTGCCCGTCCAAGAAGACGACGAGGTACTCGTGCTCGTCCCCTATGAGTCACAGGTCGCCTCTGTCACATACGCCTCAGGTCTCGTGGGCCCTCGTCCATCTGTGAAGGTGCTCTGCTACGACACCATCGACGACTCGCAGTTCGCAAAGAGCTATGAGACGGCACTTGGGACATCCTCGGTTGTCGTGCTCGTCTCAACGATGTATGGGACAAGCGACCTCAATGGCATGGCTGCGAGCTTCATAGACAACGTCTTGGAGCAATGCGCTTCGAACGGCATTCGGAGTGTAGTGATCAGCAGTCAACTCCCCTATGACATCGCACGCTTCTCGCATGCCGACGCCATCCTCGCCTGTTACTATGGATCTGGCATGACTGGCGTGCCGACCGCCTACGACGGGGAAACGGTCGGCTGGGCACCTAACCTGATCGCCGCCCTCTGCGTGGCTCTCGGCGCAGCCTCCCCTACCGCGACATTGCCCGTGGAAATCTCGGAGGAAGGCTTCGCCCTCTTCGAGCGCGGCACTGGCGAACAGTACTAATTAGCTCGCTTACCAAAAAGCTCCCACATCGCGACGGCACCTGCGGCAGCAACGTTGAGTGAATCGACACCGCGTGCCATAGGGATGATTGCCGTCGCATCGCACATCTCAATCGTCTTTTGCGAGAGGCCATGGCCCTCTGCCCCAAGGAAGAGCGCGACTTTCCGCACATTCTCCGTGAGTGAGGCCACATCTGAGAGGGACATCGCATCCTCACGCAGGGCAAGCGCGATACGCACGTAACCCTGCTCCGCAAGCACATCCATAAGCTCCGTCGGCCACGGATACGCACCATGCGCCCATGGCACACGGAACACATTGCCCATCGAGACCCGCACGGCCCGTCGGCACAAAGGATCCGCACAGGACGGGGCAACCAATACGCCGTCGGCCCCAAGAGCGGCAGCATTGCGGAAGGCTGCGCCCACATTAGAGGCATCAGTCATGCCCTCAAGGACCAGCAGGCGACGTGCTTGGCTGCATAGATCCTCCACGTTCGGCGACATGGGGCGGCGCATGGCACACAATGCCCCACGCGTCACGCGATACCCCGTCAAACGCTCTACCTCCTCGGAATCGAGCACATAGACGGGCACGTCTTCCGATACGTTCGCAAGCACGTCTTCCATTGCCTTAAGCTTCCGCTCGTCCAAGAGAAATGCGATCGGCTCGACTCCTTCCTCCAATGCCACACGTATCGCAATCTCCGACTCGGCTACAAGCAGCCCACGCGCAGGGTCGAGCTTGTTGCGTAACTGATGGTTCGTCAGACCTGTAAACGCTTTAAGTCGTTCGTCATCTGCATGTGGCACTCGTATAGTTGTCATGAACGAAAACCTTTTCCCCCGTTGCATCCTTCTTTGCGGTAATATACCGCTTGCACCGATTATCATACCGCTCGCAACAGCAGATGACACTACGAAGGGTGTGGTCATGACCACAGACGAACATTCGACGAACGAGGATATCCAAGCCATTGGCGAAGAGTACGACGAGCTTGCCTCAACCGGCATCTTGGATCGCTCCGTAATTCAGCAAAAGCTAGCAGAGTCCGAGCAGATGCAGGACGAGGTAGCAACTGTCGAGACGGCAGCGGACGATGACATCTTGCCCACCGAAATCGACGAAGACCCACAGCCCGAACCCCAGACGGCACCCGAGGTCGATGCACTCCCTGATTCCGAAGATGACGAGGAGGAGATCGAGCAGGCCCCAGAAACCGCCGAGGAGCTCGAGACGGCGGTCGACCCCGAAGCCACGCAAATGTATGACTGGACCGAGGACGCGCAGGTTAAAGCGCATACTCCACAGCCGTCTCAGGTACCGTCTCCGCGCAGCAGCCTTCTCTCGCTCCCAAGTCTCGATGATGAGGCCGACGAGGATGGCGTTGTGTATGCGGAGGATGACTACGAGGACGATTCGGGCCTCATCGAAGAAGAGCAATCAGAATCCCTCGATTACGCCGAGAGCACGGAGACCGTAGCTGAAGCCGAGGCAGCACCGATTGAGGTTCCCGAAGACAAACCTGGCTTGTTTGCCAAAGGCGGCAAGGGACGTCATGCCCTCAAGGTCGTCGGCATCGTCTCTGGATCACTTCTCGTTATATATGGCATCGGTGGGTTCTTCTTTACCTCTCACTTCCTACCCAACACGCGCGTCAACGGCGAGGACGTCTCGTGGACGTCGGTCGAAGACCTCTCCAACCACGTCACTGAGGTTGGCAACGCATACACGGGTCATGTGATTGGCGACGGCATCGACCTCACCATCGCAGCATCGGACATCAACCTGAGCTATAACGGTGAGGCCTATGGTGCGGAAGCAGCTTCACAGATAAGCCCGTGGACCTGGCCAGCTCAGATCTTTGGCTCGCACGACTATCGCGCGAGCACTGGCATCGCCTTTGACCAAGACAAGCTCAACGCCATCATTCTTGCCGCCGTGGATGGTATCAATGCCTCTGCACAGCCACCCACGAACGCAGCCATGGCATTCGACGAAGCCACACAGTCCTTCGTGGCGACGCCTGACGCGCTTGGCACCTTGGTAGACCCCGCGACCACCTTGGCAACCGTCTCCGATGGCATCGTCACGCTCCAGGACACCATAGAGCTTGGAGACAAGGATCTCACGCAGCCCATGGTTCACATCGACGACGCGCCTCTGGCTGCCGTCATCGAACGTGCGAACGCCCTGGTGAGGACCAGCATCCCCCTGCGCATCGCCGACCGCGATGCAGGTGCCATCGACGCTAACCTCATGAAGGGATGGCTCACCACCAACGAGAACTGCGAGCTCATCGTCAACGTCGATGCTGTGAAGCAATGGGCGCAGGGCGACCTCTCCAAGCAGTTCGACACCGCGGGCACCGAGCGCAAGTACAAGCGTCCCGACGGCAAAGACGTAACGGTCACGGGCGGTGACTATGGCTGGAACCTCGATGGCGAGGCATTGGCAAACATCATCGCCGAGAACCTGCGCAATGACAACACCGCCTCCATTGACGTTCCCATGAAGTCGACGGCGGCCCAGTGGAACCCTGGCGGTCCTGATTGGGGCAACCGTTACATCGACGTTGACATGACCGAACAGACCGTACGCGTCTATGACGAGAACTCCCAGATCGTACTGGAGACT
>CACXDP010000039.1 GCA_902766445.1 uncultured Coriobacteriaceae bacterium | reverse complement strand
GCCCGTACCTACCAGTACCTCCTTCAACGCGCGGGTGTCTTCTGCGCCTACGTGGAGGGGACGGTCGGGGCGGGAATTGAGGACCACGCATGGAACCTCATCCGTGCGGATGGCGTCTATGCCTACGTGGACCCCACATGGGGAGACCCCGCCTATCTCGGCACCGCATCGGACATCGACACCTCGTCGGTCATCTACGACTACCTGGGGCTCACCACCGAGGAGATCACACGCGATGGCCACGCCTTCTCCGATCCAGAGGGTTGGCCTGTCTGCGACTCGTACGACCTCGACTACTACCGTCGCTCGGGTATGTTCTTCGAGTCTTACGACAGGGCGGCGCTCGAGGCCTCCTTCGCGTCACAGTCCGCCACGGGCCAACGCATGTGCGCCTTCAAGTTCGCCCACGACGAGGATCTCGCCCAAGCACGCTCCGACATCGAGACAGGCACCTTCCTTTCGTCCAGTCTCTCGTCCCAAACGACGACCTATAGCTACACCATCTCGGACTCGCTTCGCATCGTAAAGCTCTACTGGTAGGTCTTGCAGTCACGACGGTGGGTTAACGCACGCCACGAGGCCGCCTTGGGGGCCTATGCCGTAGCACCCCTGTACGCGCCCTCGCATGCCTTTGGCTCGCGAGGGCGAAGCCATGCAAAGCTGAACGTGATTGTGCCCTTCCCCGTCACCATAGCCCGCGGATGATCGCACCCCAGCGACTCTCTCGTATGCCTCATGGTGAGTGAACCACCGTCGCCCATCGGCTACACCAGCACGCCCATGACCGGGCGCGACACGGGTATTTCGGCTGCTGCAGCACCTACGACAAAGGCGTGGGTGGCAAAGGGCCAAGTTGTCGCTAGACCCTTAGGAATCATCACCACGTGCGGACAAATTCCTCCAACGTGAACAAGGGACTGGCTTTGCGCTAGGTGATTTGTTCGTATATGAATACTATATGCGTAAATATTTTCGGGTACATATTAAAGCCTAGATTGCAGAAACAAAGTCTTTTCGAGTCATATATATCACAGCATATTGAATCTCTATGCCAGCCGGCAGTAATTTACGGAACATGTAATCGCTTGTATGTACATTGGCACATGATAGGTCTAGAATAGTAGTTCGGCCAGCGGTTTGGCCTACCGACATGTTGGGCGGCGCCTTTCGTTTTTCGTTTTCGATATGAGAGGAACCACTGTGGCTCTACTTGGCGCTCTGCTTTCGCTGCTTGCGCGGCCTTGCGAGGCCGCGACAGCCATCCTCGAGATTCAAGGCTCTGAGGAGAGGACCAAGCAAGACACCAGCCCACGGAGACGTAGGCCGAAGCACCTGCGGGAATGAGAAAAGGGGCCAGGTGTTCCCTCACCATCGGCCCCCAATCAAAAACCTTACGGCGCCGCCCAGCACCTGCCTTTAGTCGGATAGGTTATTCGTTAGTCACATTATACGCTTTGTAACACTCATATCAAGCAATACTTGCTTGGATGGTTACGGAGACGCAGGACGCGTCCGAGGCCCAAACCGCATCTCATGGACACAGGCACCAACGCAATCGATGTCAATGGACCCTGCCATCCAATCCCCACAGCAATCTATCTTCGATGCCGGCAACCTTCATCCATGGACGAGAACAGTGAGCGAGTGCGAAAGAAGTCGGGCACAAGGCAGCGATTGCACACCCACGGCTACCGAGCACTCCAACCATCCGAGTCTCTGCCAAACCGTCGGTAGACCTTACCGACACGTCCCTTGTGTGTTGACCCGTGAACCCACCGGCCTGTCGAGCGCATGAGGCGCGTGGCCCAACCTGTTACGCGATGGCCATCTCCGTCCGCCCGAGCGTTCTGCCGACCTCAGCATGCGCCAACTGACACTGGTGGTGACAGTCCCAGCCCTCGCCCACACCTGCCAATCTCCCTCTCCCTCGCCGATGCCACAGGATTTATTGACACGAAGACCAAAATACTGGCAACACCATAGCGACAGGGAGCCATATGCAAAAGAGAGATGGGAACGATCCCACTCGATCGTCCCCATCCCTGCCGGCCGCGAGCCGGACTACGCATGATTGTCGAGCCATGGCTCCATCGAGCGACGCCTTGCACCTCGCCCATGACTCGGTGAAATCCTTAAGGGCTGCCTTTTCGAGAGCGCTTTAGAGAAGGGGTCCCTGATCGAACCACAGGAGGCGGCCACGACTCATGCTCTCCGTGTCCAAGATCTCGACACAGGCCGCGGCACCCTCGGAGAATCCCAGGTAGACGCCTGTCAGACGGGCGCAGACGTCCTCCATGAAGGGGATGTGGCCGACGGCCACGACCGTCGTGGCGTCGGTCTGGGAGAGCGCGGACAAAAACGCGAACTGGTCCTGCTCGTACATGTCGTCGAACTCACGG